>JAMOMX010000310.1 GCA_027066935.1 Sulfurimonas sp.
CACTCTATAGCTTCTTTAAGACTAAATATCTCTTTTGGAGGCTTATTTCCTGTAGATATTAAATAATTAGAAATTGCCTCTGGTAAAAATCCCTCTTCTAAAAGCTGTTTAACAGTTAAAGTATCATCATCCAAAATAGTAGGTAGATGGAGATACTCTATTTTTTTATCATAATTAAGTGAAGTTCTTATGTGATCTTGTTTTGGAGTATTGTTTATATGATTTTCATCTATAATAACCATAGATATATCACTAAGCATATCATCAACAGCAGATGCAAAATTATAAGTGGGAGTTTTATCTTGTCTCATAATGGTAAAACTATCAACATTATTTTGATAATTAGTAGGCTTCTTAATACGAATAGTAAAAGGGTTCATGTTATCTATTACAAGTTCTGCTAAAAGATTAGAGCAAGCATCGTCATACCTGTATGGCTTTTTATTTACTTTTGCTTCCTCTCTTTTACCTGCAAGCCACTCTGTAGAGCAAAAACAACTAAATGCTTTTTTATCATGGATTAATTGTAAAGCCATTGCAGAGTGAAATCTTATATTTTCACTTTGATGAGCTACTTGTGAATATTCAACACCAAATAATCCTAATATATCAAGTATCTCTTTATCTCTACCTTCGATATTTTTCTCTTTATCTATATCTTCAATTCTAATAATTAAATTTTCATTTTTTTGCTTTGAGACAATATAATTAAATAGGGCAATGCGCAAATCATTAATGTGCATATCGCTAGTGGGATTAATTGCAAATCTTAACATTAAAATTCCTAATTTTTTTTGGATTTTAACAAGTTTTAGCTAATAAAGTTCTTTGTTTTGATTGTTTTATCTATATTATAGATTTTGAAAGTTGGTGACCCCGAGGAGAATTGAACTCCTGTAACATGGATGAAAACCATGGATCCTAACCGCTAGACGACGGGGCCACTTATAGTGAGCCGAAATTTTACAAGTGTTTTGCTTAAAACACTATAAAATTAGCTCATTTAATTAATTATTATCGTAAAAGTTGCGAAGTGCTCTAATAATTACAGCATTTTTAGAGATACTTTCCTCTTTTGCATTTTCATTTACAAGATCATATAGATCTAAAGGTAGAGAGATTGAAAATGTTTTAGTTTCAACTTTACGCTTCTTGTTTACAATTGAAGTGATTCCATTTAAAAGTTCAATGATTTTTTTAGTATCAATTGGTTTTTGTATAAAACTATTTACACCAACCTCTATAGATTCAGATATTTTTTGAATATCATTGCTTGCAGAGATTACTATAATGATTTGAGAAGGGTTTATTGAACGAATTTTTCTTGCAAGTTCAATACCGTCCATGCCTGGCATAATAATATCAACGAAAAGAATATCTGGTTGATTTTTACCATACTCTACAAGTGCCTCATTGCCATCAAAGCATGAAGTCACATCTGAAAAAAAGTTTTTAAATGTTGAGCCTAACAGCTCATTTGTAACCTCTTCATCTTCAACTACCATTGCAGTTAATTTTTTTGTTTGTTGTGTTAATTGTACTAAGTCTATAGTGCTCATAGATAATTCCTCTTATTTATTTAATAGAGCATAAGTATAATCAAATTTGGTTAATAACACAAAAACTATTTTAAACATTCTAAAAATTTATCTATATTTCTTAAATGTTTCAAGCCATACCGCATCTGAATCTTTGTTATTTTCTTTTTGAGATAGTAGTGAATCTATGATATCAATAAGAGTATTTTCATCTATAAATTTTAATAAATCTGGGTTAATGTTTGTAGAATTAACATCATCGTAACTATTTAGTAGGTTTTGTATATCTAGTATGAGTTCCTCTTTTTTAGTCATAAGTACTAGCTGTCCTTAGTTATTGGTTAACATAATGTATATTCTCTTGAAA
>JAMOMX010000311.1 GCA_027066935.1 Sulfurimonas sp.
CGATGATATACACAAAGCAGTATTTACTGGAACAAAAGAGATTATGTTTGCTGATCTCTCAGGAACTATAACAACCATGATAGCACTTGCCCCTATGCTTTTTGTAGGTGGTTATCCACAAACTGTTTTTCAACCTCTAGTTGGAACTCTTTTGTTAGCACTTACAGCTTCTTATATTATCTCTATTACAGCTGTTCCGTTACTCTCTTTAAAAATTTTAGCATTAGATAATAAGTTTATAAACACAAGTGAGAAGTACTTTCATAAAATATTTTCAAAAGTGACAGATGCTGTGCAGATGTTTTTTACAAATAGCGTTAAGTTAGCGTTAGATAGTAAAAAAGTTGCGACTATTTATTTTATAGTATTAATATTTTTATTTGTCACAAGTGTAAAAGGAGTTATGCCTATAGTTGGTCAAGAGCTTATGCCTCCTATGGATACAGGTGGAGTTAAAGTTGCAGTTACAGTTGACTCAAACCTTCCAATAGAAAACTCACAGCTTATAGTTGAGCAAATTGATAAAATATTACGCAAACATGGTGAGATATTAAGAGTTTCAAGCTCAATAGGCTCTGAGGCTGGTGTTGTAAGTATTGGAAGTGGGAGTGGTATAGATCAGATTCTTATCAACGCTACTTATATAGACAGATATCAAAGAAAAGAATCTATTTGGGAGATAGAGAGAAAACTAAGACAAGAGATAGCAAAAATAGAAAATATAAAACATTTTGAAGTTGTAGATTATGGTGCAACAGCACTAGCTAGTATTAGAGCAAATTTAGATGTAACACTCTTTAGTGATAGTATAGATGACTTATATATAGCAGGGGAGATGATAGAGAATGTTTTATATAAGACTCAAGGGATAGTTTCAGTTTCAAGAACTTGGGATATGGATAAAGTTGTATATGATTTGAAAATAGATGAAGCTATGGCTCTTTCATACGGAATAACAAGCTCTGATATATTATCTCAAGTAAAAATATTACTTCATGGAGCTTTAGTATCATCATACTCTAGACAAAACAGCTCAGACTACAATGTAAGAGTTTGGGTTAAACAAAAATATAGAGACTCAGCTAAAACAATACTTTCAACAAAAATAGTGACAAAAAAAGGTTTGGTAGAGCTTCAAAAATTTGCACAAATTAAAAAAGTTATAGAGCCTACTCTAATTACAAGAGAGGGTCTTCAGTACACTTTAAATGTTTATGGTTTTAGAGAAAAAGCGGCAATTTCACATATAATGGCATCATTTGAAAAAGAAGCAAAAAATATAAAACTACCACTAAGTGTTACTATGGAGCAAAGTGGAGATATAAAACAGTTTAAAAGTTCATCTGAGAGGATGCTTGGAGCGATTGGTTTTGCGATTGTATTGATCTTTTTTACCCTTATTACTCTATTTAACTCTGTAAAAATATCATTGATGATTTTATTATCTATCCCTCTAACAATTATTGGAGCTTCATGGATAATGTTGATTTTAAACTACCATACATCTATGCCTGCAATGATGGGCTTTATGCTTTTGAGTGGAGTTATTGTAAATAATGCGATACTTCTTATACATTTTGCACTTGAGAAGATGCAAGAGGGACTTAAAAAGCGTGAAGCAATGCTTGAGTCTATAAAAATTAGAACAAGACCTGTTCTTATGACAGCATTTGCAGTAACAGCAGGTATGTTGCCTGTTGCTCTAGGAAGCGCTATAGGGTTAGAGAGATTAGCTCCTCTTGGCGCTGTTGCTATAGGTGGATTGATGGTTGGAACATTTTTGACACTTCTTTTTATCCCATTGGTATTTATTTGGAGCATTAAAGATAATGAGGTTGCTAATACCAATCCCCATTAAAAGGTAGATATTTACGAAGCAAACCCACTGCAAAATTTATCTTTTGCTACAACAATTTGTTTTTGTTTTTCTTTTCTTTTTGTATCTTTTTCAACAAAGATTTTTTTACGAGTTTTTGGATCTAACTCTGTATAATACATTACAGCTGAGTAAGTACTTGGTGTTGGTGTGAAAACTTGAGCTTGTTCTGGGTTCATTTGTAGTTCATCTGTTGTAAAACGCTTTAATTCGTGCATATCTTTTTCTTCACAGCCAGGATGTGCAGCTATGAGATAATATGTTAAAAACTGATTTTTCCCCTCTTCTTTATTTAATTTATCATACATCTTTTTAAAATCTACAAGGGTTTGTTTACCAGGTTTACCCATAAGAGAGAGAACATGTTGTTGTGTATGTTCTGGTGCTACTTTCATCTGTCCTGATATATGATGTTTTACCATCTCTTTTAAGTATGAAAAACCATGTTTTTTATCAGCAGTTATAAAGTCATATCTTACACCAGATGCTACAAAGGCTTTTCTAACACCTTCAACTTCCCTAATTTGACGAAGAAGGTTAATATTTCTACTATGATCTATATGCATAGTTTTACAAAGACGCTGGGCATCTACACAGCGAATATCATCACATGTCCCTTTTTTAAGTTTTTTATCACATTCATACCCATACATATTTGCAGTTGGACCACCTACATCGGAGATAATCCCTTTATAATCTTTATACTTATTAAAATCATTAGCTTCAGCTAATATATTTGTCTCTGAGCGAGTTCTTATTGTCCTACCTTGATGCACACCAATAGCACAAAAATTACATTCACCCCAACAACCATGATGAGTCATGATAGAAAACTTTATAGTCTCTAAACATTTAACTTTGCCCATTTTTGCATAATAAGGATGTAACTCTCTAGTAAAAGGAAGGTTTGAATTGGCATCCATCTCATCTTCATTTAGATAATCACAAGGGGGATTTTGAATAAGAAAACGGTTATCTACTTTCTGACATAACCCTTTTGCAGTTATTGGGTCGTTATTATCATAAAAAGCATCAAAAAGATCTATATATCTCTCTTTGTCATCTAAACACTCTTGATGACTTGGTAATTGAATATACTCATAGTTTGGCTCTTTAGATATATAACACACACCACGTATATTTTGCCAATTTTCACCCAATGATATTGCACGAGTTAGTTGCTCTAGTGCTATCTCACCCATTCCATATATAAGTATGTCACCCTTAGCATCAAAGATAACTGGTTTTTTCAATTTGTTTTGCCAATAGTCATAATGAGTTACTCGTCTAAGTGAGGCTTCTATACCACCAAGTACAAGTGGCACAGTATTTTTAAAATAGCGTCTTATTAGATTACAATATACACTCAACGCACGGTCTGGGCGTTTGTTGTTTTTTCCACCAGGAGTATAGTCATCAGAATTTCTGAATTTTTTTGTAGCTGTATAGTTAGAGACCATACTATCAACACTGCCACCGCTTATGCCCCAATAGAGCTTAGGCTCACCTAGGCGCATAATATCATCAGAACTTTTAATATCAGGTTGACCAATCATACCAACTCTATAGCCCATCTTTTCAAGCATGCGACCAACCATAGCTACACCAATAAAGGGTGAATCAATATATGCATCACCACTCACAAGGATAACATCACAATAATCCCAGCCTCTGTTTTGCATCTCTTCTCTAGTTGTTGGAAGAAAAGATTTTAAACTAAATGATACACTATTTTTAATTTGCTTAAAGTTTTTGTTTCGCCTACTCAATATATTCCAATATTTTCATTTTTTTATGTATAATGATACTAAATTATTCCAAAATATTAGGTTATATATATGAATTATCCTTATGGAAATTTAGAAAACTTTACGTTGCCAAAAGTACTAGATCGTTCAATAAAGCTATACGGTGAATTAGATGCCTTTGGTTTTGTTGGTAAAAAAGCTATGAATTATAATAAGTTTAATAGTAAAGTTCATGATTTAATTAATCTATTAATTTCAAATGGGATATCTAAAGGTGATAAAGTAGCCCTGCTAAGTGAAAATATGCCTAATTGGGGTGTTGCTTATTTTGCAATTACTTATTTTGGGGCAGTTGTAGTACCAATACTGCCAGATTTTCACCCATCTGATGTTCATCATATCATTAAACACTCTGAAGCCAAAGCTATTATTGTTTCAGATAAACACCTTAGTACTATTGAGGATGATCCAAATTTTAATGCAAAATTTGTTGTAAATTTAGAAAAATTAGAGCTTATAGATGAACTATCAAATATTAGCTATATAGAACAAATAAAGAAAAAAATCACTACACCTAAAATCACTACACCAGATGAAGAAGATCTATGTGCAATTATCTACACATCTGGTACTACTGGTAATTCAAAAGGTGTAATGTTGTCACATAAAAATCTAGTAACTAACGCACTATCAACTTTTTGTAAAGTTGAGATGTTAAAAACTGATGTATTTCTTTCTATTTTACCTTTAGCACATACATTAGAATGCACAGTTGGTTTAATCACTCCTATTTTGCATGGATCTAGTGTTTTTTATATAGACAAAGCTCCAACTCCAAGTGTACTTTTAAAAGCGTTTAGTATAATTAAACCAACCTTTATGTTAAGTGTGCCATTAATTATAGAAAAAATATATAAAAATAAAATATTGGCAAAATTTAATAGCTCATTTATAACAAAGAACTTATATAAAATTCCATTTTTTAGAAAAAAATTAAATCTAATTGCTGGAAAAAAATTGATTGAAACATTTGGTGGTCGTATGCGCTTTTTTGGAATTGGTGGAGCTGGACTCTCTCCAATTGTTGAGCAGTTTTTATATGAAGCAAAGTTTCCATATGTAATAGGATATGGATTAACTGAAACTGCTCCCCTTTTAGCTGGTGGTTCATTACTTGATAGTAAAATAAAAATAAAATCTACTGGCACTGCTTTTTATGGTGTTAAACTCAAGATAAAAAATCCTGATGCTAAAACAGGCGAGGGGGAGATTATCGCAAAAGGTCCAAGTGTAATGATTGGATACTATAAAGATGAAAAAGCGACTGCTCAAACTATGGAGGATGGTTGGTTTTTAACTGGTGACTTAGGTCATATAGATGAAGATGGATTCTTATTTATGAGTGGAAGAAGTAAAAATGTAATAGTTGGTTCTGGTGGAGAAAATATTTATCCTGAACAGATAGAAGCGATAATAAATAATGAGCTAACTGTTATTGATTCTTTAGTTATGGAAAATTCTCAAAATAAAATCATAGCAAGAATTCATCTTGATTATGACTTAATAGATACAATGTTTCACGGCGAAAAAAAGACAGATAAAGAGATGTCTGAATTAGTATCTAAACATTTAGAAGATATGAGAGTAGATATTAATTCAAAAATCTCATCCTTTTCAAGAATATCAAAATATATAGAACAAATTGAGCCTTTTACTAAAACACCAACTAAAAAAATAAAAAGATTTTTATACAAAGACTAAAATTACCAGGAAGTAAAATGCCAAAAAAAACTAAAAATATTATATATATAATCTTAACAATTATAATAGTTATAACATTGGCTATTTATGGGTACATGACATCAGAATTTTCAAAAATAAAAAAATACGATAACAATATTCGAGATGATATAAAATCTAAAATTGCTAAACAGCGTCACTATTCAACAGAAGCAAAAATAATAAACGATGGAATACTACATCTAGGGCACTTTGAAATAAATATAGCGAATAATAAAAAACTTATTGCTAATATATCGATTAAGTATAATATACCAAAAAGTATTTGGAAAAATTCAAAAGCAAAAAAAGAGATGCTTAAAAATGGTCCAGTGATTAGAAATATTGTTATAGAAACAATTTTAAATAAAACTTCTTATGAGATAATCAGCTATAGAGTTAAAAACAAAATTATCAATAACATAAATCCATATCTAACAAATACAAAAATTGAAGCTATTTATTTTAATGAATTTATTGTAAGTGATTAAAAATATTTAAAATTTAGGTTGTAAAAATGGAATTATTTGTTTTTTACGACTTAAAACTCCATCTAACCAAACTTGAGAATTTTCAAGTTTCATATCAAATGCAGATTCAAATTTTGTGTCATCATCACTGATAACTAACATTTGAGAGCCCTCTTTCATAATGTCTGTTAAAAGTATAGCAATAGAATGGAGTGAATTTTCATCTTTTAATTTTTGCATATCTTTTAGAAGCATCTCTTTTTTATCATCAAATACACTCAGATTCACAACTTCTAGCTGACCTACACCAATTTTTGAACCATTCATCTCAAACTCTTTATAATCTCTAGTATTTAATTCACGAGCTGAAGCACCATCTACTGCCGATTTTACTATAAACATCTCCATACCTAAAGCTTTATAATCTTTTACCCCAGCAATTTTAGCTAGTTCTCTACAAGCATGTGTATCAACTTTTGTACATGTTGGTGATTTAAATATTACAGTATCACTTAAAATCGCGCATAACATCATGCCGGCAATATTTTTTGGTATTTCTACATCATATGATTTAAACATCTCAAATATAATTGTGTTAGAGCAACCTATTGGGCGTATCCAACACTCTAGTGGTGCAGAAGTAGTAATATCACCTAATTTATGATGATCAATAATTCCTAAAATAGTAGCGTCTTTTATATCTTTTGGAGCTTGTGAAAGATCTGAAAAATCAACTATATAAACACTCTCCCCAGCGTAAGAAGTCTTAAGTTCAGGTGACTTGCCTCCAAATTTATTTAAAATAAATTTTGTCTCAGCAGAGATGTCACCTTGTCGTGTTGGTATACAGTCTTCATCAAGTTCATTTTTAAGGTATGCTAAAGAGATAGCTCCTATTATAGAATCACTATCTGGACTTGTATGACCAAAAATATATGTTGACATTTTAAATACCTTTAGATAATTTTTGTAAGTATACTGAAAAAATTATCTATAAAACTATTTTATTGGTAACTTTATAGTAAAAGTTACACCACAATCTATATTTTTCACCAAAAGTTTACCCTCTCCTAGCTCTTCAATGATTTGTTTTGCCATAGACAGACCAATTCCAGTGCCATTTTCCCCTTTAGTTGTAAAGAACTTATCAAATATTTTATCTATATCTAGCTTAGGGATTTGACCTGCATAATTTGTTATTGATATAACTCCGTATTTATCATCTTTATAGCATTTTATAAGAATATTTTTATTTGCTGAACATTTTTTTTCTATTTCATCTACTGCATTTAATATTATATTTATTAAAGCTTGTTTATATAAATTTTCATAACCAAATATTTTAAAATCGTGCCCATTTTCAAACTCCAAATCTATTGTGACACTTTTGTTAGTAAAATGACTTGAAAACAAATTGATTAATTCATAACTACTTTGCATTAAAGAAAAGTGACTTTTATCTTTATCTGGTTTAAAAAAATTACTAAAATCGTGCATAGTGTCAACCATAAACTTTATTTGTTCCTCAATCATATTTAAATTATTAAGCAATAGTTTATCAGGGTTTTCTTTTAATAATTCTTTTACTTTTACATTTATCGCACCAAGAGATATAGCAGAGAGAGGTTGTTTCCATTGATGTGAAATAGAAAGCATCATCTCTCCAATAGAAGCTATTTTAGATTGTTGCAAAGCAAATAGTTGAAGTTTTTGTTGTTCTTGAATGAGATTATTAAGATGATATTTGATTTTATTTTGAGATAAGTAGTTTTGCAGATGTGTTTTTACACGAATAAAAAGTTCTTTTTTTTGAAATGGCTTAGCTATAAAGTCAATTCCGCCATACTCAAACCCTTTTACTAAGTCATTTACATTACTTTTAGCAGTTAAAAATATAATAGGAATATCATTATATAAAATATCATTTTTTAATATTCTACATACTTCGTATCCATCCATTTCTGGCATAATTATATCTAAAAGGATAAGACTTGGTCTTTTGTTTTTTATTACATTAAGTGCTTCTTTTCCACTCATCGCAAATGAAAAAGATATACCTATTGGTTTTAGCACATTTAACGCAACTTGAATATTTTCACTTACATCATCAACAATTAAAATTGATTCATCTGATAAATTCATATTGTCCCCTTCTTGAATAATTATAGCATAATTTTAGATGTTACTTATAATTTTTATATATTATACTAAAACCCATTAAATAATAGTTGCGTCTCCAATGGGTTTAGGTGTTAATAATAGACTTCTTGCATAACCTAGATTTTGAATCAAGTTCAGAATGATGAAAGCTAGAGAATATAGTCATTCCGTGCTTGACACGGAATCTAATTTTTAAAGTTACGCAAGAAGTCTAATATATATTACAATTATTTTGATATACTTGCGTAAATATTTTATATATCATTTTTTGTGTGTCAAAATAAAATCAATAAAACTATAAATATATAAAAGTTTTTTATATGAGGTCTTAAATGGGTGTATTACTAGAATTTTCAATGTTTCCAACATCTAGCGATTGTCGTGATGGTTCTTCTGTTTCTAAACAAGTAGCTAAGATTATAGATGTGATTGATAAATCTGGGGTTAGCTATCAACTAACTCCAATGGGCACTATTATTGAAACTCAAACTGTTCGAGAAGCTTTAGATATTATAGAGATGGCATATGAGCAACTTGATTGTGATAGAATCTACTCCGCTTTAAAATTTGATATTCGCAAAGACTCAAAGAGCAGGCTAGAAAATAAAATAAAATCTATTGAAAAAATTCTTAATAGAGAGATAAATCATTGAGGATATTATTTGCTTAATCTACCAAATATACTAGCATTTTCAAGGATTTTATTAGCACCACTTCTTTTTTGGGTTATTTTAAATCCAGAAGCTTTTACAAATAATGGATATCATATAACTTGGAACTATTATATTGCTGCATTGATCTTTGTTTTAGCAAGTGCTACTGATTTTTTTGATGGTTTTATAGCACGAGAGTGGAATCAAATGACACTTCTTGGTGGCATTATTGACCCTCTTGCTGATAAGATGTTGACTCTTGCTGGATTTTTAGGTCTTATGATGATTGGAGAGGCTTCTGTTTGGGCTATCTATATCATCATTGTTCGTGAACTCTTTATTACAGGTGTTCGGACAGTTGCTGTGAGCAAAGGTGTTGATGTTAAAGCATCAATGGCAGGCAAAGTAAAAACAGTAGCACAAATGTTTGCAATAGGTTTTTTAATCATGAGATGGGACTATGGCACTGAACTTCTATGGTTTGCTACATTTTTAACTCTGTATTCTGGGCTTGAATACCTTTGGGGATTTAGAAAAGCTCTCTTAAAGGGTGAAATTTA
>JAMOMX010000312.1 GCA_027066935.1 Sulfurimonas sp.
CAGTATTTAATTATGCGCATGTCCCTTGGATGAAAAAAACTATGAGAAAGATTGATGAAACAACCCTTCCACCTCCTGATGAAAAACTAGAAATTATGCAATATACAATTGATTTTTTAACTTCAAATGGTTATAAAATGGTTGGTATGGATCATTTTGCAAAACCTGAAGATGAGTTATTTAAGGCAATTAAAAAAGGTGAGCTTCATAGAAACTTCCAAGGTTATACAACTAAGGGAGGGGCTGATTTAATCGGCATTGGCCTTACATCTATTGGTGAAGGTGTTGATAGTTACAACCAAAATTTTAAAGATATGAAACTTTATGAAGCTGCTATTGAAGATGGAAAACTTCCTTTTGAGCGAGGTGTAGTTTTAAGTGAAGATGATTTAATTCGTCAATATGTAATTATGGAGTTGATGAGTAACTTTAAACTTGATATTAAAAGATTTGAAAAACTTTATAATGTGAATTTTAAAGAGTATTTTGGTGATGCTATAGAAGCTCTTCAACCTTTTGCAGAGGAAGAACTTTTAGTATTGAATGATGAAAAAATAGAGTGTAGTGAGACAGGGACTTTGCTTATTCGTAATATTTGTATGCCATTTGATGCATATATGAAAAAACATGTAGCAAATAAAAAAACCTTCTCAAAGACAGTATAAAGAGATAACCAAATGAGTAAAACACCACAAGATATCTTTAACTTTGCAGAATTCACTGACCCATGTATTAAGTGTGGTAAGTGTATCCCTGTATGTACTATTTATAATGTAAATGCAGATGAAGTAACCTCCCCTCGTGGGTTTTTAGATTTGCTTGGTGCATATCAGCGTGGAAAACTTGATTTAGATAAGAATGCTAAAGATATATTTGAGTCATGTTTTTTATGTACAGCATGTACTGAAATTTGTCCAAAATCACTTCCTACAGATATGGTAATAGAGCAAGTTAGAAATGATATAGCTAAAAAGTATGGAATTGCTTGGTATAAAAAAGCTTTTTTCTTACTTCTTCGTCATCGCTGGATGAACGACATAGCTTTTAAACTTGGTTGGGTATTTCAAACTTGTGGTTTTAAAATCAAAGCAGAGATAAACTCTATGCATTCTCGTTTTTCTTTCCCAATGTTAAAAGCAGATAGACTACTTCCAAGTTTAACTAAAAAATCATTTTTAAACTCTCATCCTGAAAATATTTCAAATGGTGGAAAAAGAAAAGTTGCAATTTTTATAGGTTGTTTGGGTAATTATAACTACAAAGGGATTGGTGATTCTCTTTTAGAAATTTTAGAACATTTAGGTATTGATGCTTTTTTAGCAAAAAGTCAAAAATGTTGTTCTGCTCCTGCTTATTTTACTGGTGATTTTGATACGGTTGATTATAATGCAAAATTTAATATTGAATATTTTGAGAGTTTTTCAAAAGATGTAGAGGCTATTATAGTCCCAGAAGCTACATGTAGTGCAATGTTAAAGATAGATTATGAACACTATTTTCATGACCAACCAGAATGGAGGGAGCGTGCTAAAAATATAAAAGACAAAATATTTATGGCAACAGAGTGGTTACAGCATCATACACAACTAGAACAACTTTTAGAACAAAAGAAAAAAGATACCAAGATAGTAACTTATCACGATCCATGTCATGCAAGAAAGATGCAAGGTATTTATGCTGAACCTAGAAACCTAATTAGTAAAAATTACAATATTGTTGAGATGAGTGATCCAAGCACTTGTTGTGGTTTTGGTGGTGTAACTATGCAGAGTGAAAAATATCATTTTGCAAAAGCTGCTGGTATCCCAAAAGCTGCTATGATTAAAAAAACAAAAGCTGATGTTGTTAGTGCAGAGTGTAGTGCTTGTAGGATGCAAATTAACGCTTCTATG
>JAMOMX010000313.1 GCA_027066935.1 Sulfurimonas sp.
ACATACTATATGCTTCATGCAAAAAGAGGTAAAGAGGCAATTAATGAGATGAATATATTACCTCTCTATCAACAAATAGCTGTACATGATCATTGGGCTCCATACTATAGTTATGAATGTAAACATAGCTATTGTAATGCACACTACTTAAGAGAGTTATTTTTTATAGCTGAACAAAAAAAAGAGATCTGGGCGAAAGATTTACATAAACTACTTAGAACAATGAACTTCTCTGTGCATAGAGCTAGAGAAAATGGTAAAACATCTTTAGCCAAAGAACAGTTAAACCACTTTTTAGCCTCTTATGACAAAATTTGTAATAGTGCTTTAGTCTATTATCCGCCTCCAGATAAAAAAGTTAAAAAATCCAAAGGACGATATAAACAAGCCAAAGGTAAAAATCTGCTTGATAGGCTTGTGAAGTATAAAGATGAAACTTTACGATTTTTAACAAACTTTGCTGTCCCTTTTACTAATAATCTTGCAGAGAGAGATTTACGCATGATTAAAGTTAAAGAGAAGATATCTGGTACCTTCGCCTCATTTAGAGGAGGTGAAATATTTAATAGACTCAGAGGTTATATATCTACTGTGAAAAAAAATAATAGGTCTGTCTTGCTTGAACTTAATAATGTTTTTGTGGGTAGAGCTTTTGTCCCTCTTGGTTAGGTGCTGAATGGTTACCATTTTTATATCTATCATGATAGCGTGTTTTTTTGCTCATCTAAAATGGCGGTTGGGGATACAGATTTTTTTCTCCGTTTTGTTATCTTTTTTAACACTAACTATCTATAAGAGAAATCAAAAAAGAGCCAATTGATGCAATACTACCAAGGTTAGGTAATGTATTTATAAGTGTTGAAATAACAACTTTACTTGGACTTGTTAATTGAAATTGTGCTTCTATTGCATCTACAATTTCTAATGTTGATTGTTTATCATCAGATGCAACTAGATTATTAACCTCTTGTCGAAGCAATGTGATTTGTTCCATAACATCTGTATTCAGATTGACTATGTTTGTTGAGTTGTCTGTGGAATTGTTATTTACCCTCGCATTGTTATACTTTGAATTGCCTTCTTTGCTTCAGGTAATCCAAGTTTTTTTACACGCATTTGATAGCCTGCAGGAATACGATGGAACTCTTCATGAAAACCAGGATCAATTACTTGGAAGGTTTCTTCTCCTCCATTTGACATATTTCGCTGTATTAGGTCACCTGGTTCAATTAAAATATCTGACCTATCAATAAAAATTTTATTTGTTTGAACACTACTTTGAATGTTGTCAACTCTTTCACCATTATTTTTTAATAATGAAATTGTATCAGTAAGTAAATCTTTAAATGGCATACTTTTCCTTTTATTATTTTATAAAACAATTAATTGTAACGCAAAAATTAATTTTATAAAAAATATATTTCAGATTGAAATGTATTTTTACTGCATGAGTGTTTTTTGGCACTTTTTTTTAAAAAAGTGCAGGTTTTCTATAGTTTATTTGGAACTATCATGATAAATTAACTTCCATCTTTGCCATCATGATAACAATGGAACTTCGTAAGATACCAGTAAAAAAATCTGTATCTGTTTCAAGCGTTTTAACAGTTCTCATGATAGCGTCTTTTTTTGCTCAACCAAAATGCCCGTTGGGGATACAGATTTTTTTCTCCGTTTTGTTGTATAAGACAATCGCAACTTCAAAAATAATGGAACTTAAAACAGTAACAAAATGCTTCTCATGAGAGTTTATAATGCACCCCAAAAGTCAAACCAATAAAACCAGTATTTATATTCCAAAATGTTAAAATATAAATAGAAAAGAAGGGATAAAAAATGAGTACAAAAAGAAAAACATACGGTGCAGAGTTCAAAGC
>JAMOMX010000314.1 GCA_027066935.1 Sulfurimonas sp.
ACTTTACCTTTTTTAACTTTAGCAGTTGGTGTCGCTTTTTTAACAGAGGCAACAATAACATCACCTACTGTTGCATAACGACGCTTAGAACCACCAAGTACCTTTATACACATAATCTCTTTAGCACCTGTATTATCAGCTACATTTAAACGAGTAAAACCTTGAATCATACTACGCTCCTTTTACAACTGTTTTAAGTCTAAAAGATTTAGTCTTAGAAAGTGGACGACATTCAATTGCAATAACCTCGTCTCCAACTTTTAGCTCATTATTCTCATCATGGATAAGATATTTTTTGAACTTTTTAACAACTTTGTGGTAACGAGGGTGCATTACACGACGCTCAACAACCATTGTTGCTGTTTTATCGCCTGCAATTTTTATCACATTACCTTGAATTTCACGTTTGTGTGTCATCTTCACTCCTACTTCGCTGCACTGATAGCAGTGTTAATTCTTGCAACATCTTTTTTAGCAACATTAAGTTCGCTAGTATTTTGTAGTTGCATCATTTGCTTTTTAATTTTTAAAGTAAAAAGCTCAGTTTTTTTCTCTTTTAACATCGCTTCAAGTTCAGCTACAGTTTTATCTGCTAAATCAGAATATTTCATTGTTCATCTCCGCAGTGATTATTTTTGTTTTGAATGGTAACTTATGTATTGCAAGAGTTAAAGCTTTACGCGCTAACTCCTCTTTTACACCAGCCATTTCAAAAATTATACGACCAGGCTTAATATTCATAACATACTGATCAATTGGTCCTTTACCCTTACCCATACGAGTTTCAAGGGGCTTAGCAGTTAATGGCTTAGCAGGAAATACACGAATCCAGATCTTACCCTGACGATTAATCGCACGAGTAGCTGTAATACGAGCAGCCTCAATTTGACGAGAATTAATACGACCAGCTTCAACAGCTTTAATAGCTATATCACCAAATGCTAGTTTATATCCACTACGAGCATAACCACGGTTACGCCCTTTCATCATTTTACGGTATTTTGTTCTTTTTGGCATCAACATAATTATTCAGCCTTTTCATTATTTTCGCGTCTTGGAGCACGTTTACGTGGACGCTCTTTTTTTTCTTCTTTTACTTCAACAGGAACGCCTTTTGTAAGAACTTCCCCTTTGAATATCCATACCTTAATACCGATAATTCCGTATTGTGTATGAGCTTCTGCAAAACCATAATCGATTTTAGCACGAAGCGTATGTAGAGGAACTCTTCCCTCTAAGTACCATTCAGTACGAGCCATCTCAGCACCGCCTAAACGACCACTTACAGATACTTTGATACCTTTAGCACCAGAACGCTGTGCATTTTGCATAACTTTTTTCATAGCTCTTCTAAAAGCGATACGACGCTCAAGTTGAGTAGCAACATTTTCAGCAACAAGTTGACTTGAAATATTAGCTTTTTTCTCTTCTTTAATGTTTACAGATATTGATTTTCCAACAAGCTTTTGAAGAGTATTTTTAAGTTTCTCAATGTCCGCACCTTTTTTACCAATAATGATACCAGGGCGAGCTGCAACAATAGTTACACGAAGACGCTTAACAGTTCTTTCTATAATGATGTTAGCAACACCAGCATAATAAAGCTCTTTTTTCAAAAATGTACGAATCTTGTGATCTTCACCTAAATTAGCTGCTGCTGTTTTAAAATTAGGGAACCAACGGCTCTCCCAGTTACGGTTGATACCAAGACGTAAACCAATAGGATTAACTTTTTGACCCATATTATTTACCCTCTACTTCTACTAAGATATGTGCTGTTGGTTTTCTGATTCCTGAAGCCATTCCACGAGCACGTGGACGAAAACGCTTAAGAACAGGACCATTATCAACACGACATGATGTAACTGTACAATCTTCAGCTTCATTACCACTGTTAGCTACTGCAGATGCAATAACCTTAGAGATAATTTTTGCTGCTTTGTTCGGAGTGAATTCTAAAGCAGCCATAGCCTCTTCAGCATTCATACCTTGAACCTCTCTTGCAATAAGACGAGATTTGATAGGTGATACACGGATAAATTTTAATAATGCTCTAGCCATGATTAACCTTTCTTCTGAACAGAGCCCTTGTGGCCCTTGAATGTACGAGTTGGTGAAAATTCACCAAGTTTATAGCCAATATGATTTTCTGTAATATATACAGGAATAAATTGACGACCATTGTGAACATTTAATGTTAAACCAACCATATCAGGAAGAACCATAGATCTTCTTGACCAAGTCTTAATAGGTTTTTTATCACCAGACTCTTTAGCCTTGAGAACTTTTTTAATTAAATGATCATCTACGAAAGGACCTTTTTTAACTGAACGACCCATATTATCCTACCCTTTTTGCATTTGGTTTACGGCGAGTAATAATTAACTTATCACTAGCTTTTTTACGACGAGTTTTAGCACCCTTCGTTGGTTTACCCCAAGGAGTAACTGGATGACGACCTGAATTCGTTTTACCTTCACCACCACCATGTGGGTGATCAATTGGATTCATTGCTGAACCACGAGTTTGAGGACGAATACCTAGATGACGCTGACGACCAGCTTTAGCAATAACAATATTACCAAACTCTTCATTTCCAACTAAACCACAAGTAGCTAAACACTCACCAAGAACTAAACGCATCTCAGAAGAAGGCATACGAAGTGAAACATACTTACCATCACGACCCATAATTTGAGCAGAAGTTCCAGCAGCGCGACACATTTGTCCACCCTTACCAGTTTTAAGCTCTATATTATGAACAAGTGTACCAACAGGTATATTTTTCAACTTCATTGTATTACCAGGCTTAATATCAAGACCAGCTTCAGCAGACATAATTTTGTCTCCTACTACTAAACCTTTTGGTTGAATAATATATCTTTTTTCACCATCAGCATAAGTGATAAGTGCAATACGACAGTTACGATATGGATCGTACTCAATTGCACTTACTTTACCTTCAATATCAAATTTATTTCTTTTAAAATCAATAATACGATAAAGCTTTTTTGCTCCACCCTCTTTGTGACGAGAGGTGATACGACCATTAGAGTTACGACCAGCATGAACAGGAAGCTTTTTAAGTAAAGAGCGCACACTTGCTTTTGCTGTAATATCCGATGAATCAACATTTGTATAAAAACGACGAGACGGAGTTAAGGGTCTATAAGTTTTAATTGCCATGTTATACCGCCAAACTTTCTATTTGTGCACCCTCAGGTAACTTAACATAAAACTTTTTAAAGTCATTTTGTTTACCTTTTACACCACGGAAACGTTTAACTTTTCCGCTTTGATTAAGTGAGTTAATATTTAATGGAGTTATTCCAAAGTACTCACGAAAAATTTCCTTAAGACCTGTCTTTGTTACACGAGGAGATGTTTGAACAACAATCATCCCATCTTCTTGCATAGCTAGAGTCTTCTCTGTATATAGTATAGATTTAATATCTGTAATATCAGCCATTATTTAGCCTCACTTGTTAAAGTTTCCCATACTGCTTTTTCTATCACAATTGAGCGATAGTTTGCAGCTAAGTATGCGTTTAACTCATTAGATTCGATTACATAAGTTTGAGATAAATTCTCAAAAGCTAAAAATGTAGGCTCATCTAATAAAGATTTTACAAAAAGAGTATCTCTTTGGTTTAGTGTTTTCCATAAAGTAGAAGCATCTTTAGTTTTACCAGATGCTACAACAATACTGTCCACAATAAATAAAGAACCATTTTGTGCATGCTCATTTAAAGCAAAGTTTAAAGCTAATTTCTTTTGCTTTTTATTTACTTTTAAATCATAGTTACGGTTGTTTTTAGAACCAAATGCCTTACCACCACCTACGAATATAGGGGAACGACGAGAACCAGCACGAGCACGCCCGCCACCTTTTTGAGCCCATGGTTTCTTACCACCACCACGCACTTCACTTCTACCTTTAGTAGTCGCTGTATTTGCACGTTGTGCAGCTTGAGCAGACTTAACATAAAGATATAAGTTATGCGGGTTAATACCAGAGAAAGACTCTGGTAATGCTAACTCAGATGCTTTTTCCATTTTATTATTTAAAACGATTGCGCTCATTATTTAGCTACCTTTACACGACCTAATGCACCGTTAGCTCCTGAAACTGAACCTAAAACCGCAAGGATTTTGTTTTCAGCATCGTAAGAAACGATCTCATTTTTTACACTGTTTTGTGTATTTCCGTATTGTCCAGGCATCTTACGCCCTTTCATTACACGACCTGGCCACTCAGCATTACCAATAGAACCTGTTCTACGACCCATTCTATGACCGTGAGATGCAGGACCACCTGAAAAGTTCCAACGCTTCATAGCACCAGAAAAACCACGACCTTTAGTAGTAAAAGTAGATTTTAAAACTTTAGCTTCTGCTAAAGGTGTTAAGTCTACATCACCAGCTTCGTTATTTGCTACTTCAAGAGTAACAAAACGGTTAAATTCAGATGAAAGGTTATACTTTTTTTGTTGACCTTCAATTGCTTTATTCATTTTTTTACCGCTAGGGTAAGCTACAATAGCGATATTTTTATTTGTATCGCTTGCGTTAACTTCACATACTTTTGCATCAAGTACTCTTAAAAGAGTAACTGGGTGACTTGGTACTGTGATTGTACGGCTCATACCGATTTTTTCAACAATAAATTCCACGACAGCTCCCTACTTATCCATAGAACGTACTTCTACGTCCACTTCTGGTGCAAGATCAAGCTTCATTAGTGAATCAACAGTCTCAGGTGTAGCTGAGATTATATCTATCATTCTTGCGTGCATACGAATTTCAAACTGCTCACGAGAACTCTTGTTAACGTGTGGAGATTTTAAAACAGTATATTTACGAATCTTTGTTGGTAAAGGGATTGGACCACGGATAACCGCACCAGTACGCTTTACAGCCTCAACGATTGACGCTACAGATCTATCAAGTACACGATGATCATAAGCTTTCAATTTTAAACGAATTTTTTCCATAAATTTCCTTCTAAAGAACTCGTCAGGTCATGCCTAACTATATTTAGTGAACGCGAATTGTACCCAAACGAACTTAAAATATCAAGGATATAGGGGGTAAAAAATGATATTCTTTTTTATTTACTTCCTTTAAGAAAGGAAATGATATAATTTAATTATGCAAAATTTACTAGAAGAACTATATAAAACTGACATTATTGTTAATAAATTTCATTTTCGTAAAGTGTATTTAGAAGATAAAAGTTACCAAATAAATGGGATCACACAAAGTGGAAAAACTAAACTAATTAAGAATTATTTGTTATCACTAAAAAAAAATTCTTATCTATATATAGATTGTTCAGATATAAGAATTGAAGTAGATGAAGTTAATTCTCTTTTGCCAACTTTTTGTTTAACAAATAAAATAGATACCTTAGTCTTAGATAATTATACCCCCTCTTTTAACTTTGTAAATGTTTCTCAACTTATAATAAGCTCACAAATACATTATGAAATTGATTTTTTAAAAACTTTAAAACTTTATCCACTTGATTATGAGGAATTTTTAGCATATGAGCACAAATATGATTCAACTGCTCTAAATCATTTTTTTCAACTTGGTGGATTTCCATCTATGCATAAAATAAACTCTGATGAGCGTTATACATATATTCAAAAATCATTAAAAAACACCCTAGATATTCAAGAGTTTGAGATACTAAAGCTTTGCGCTAAAATGATGGGACAAAAACTATCACCTTTTTCTATATATGAAAGATTAAAACAAACACATAAGATATCTAAAGATAAACTATATAGATGTTATGAAAATTTAGATTCAAAAAATTATATACATTTAGTGCAAAAGGTAAACCGCCCACAAGCTACAAAAAAAGTATATCTTTGTGACATATCTTTAAAATCAGCTCTCACCTCTCAAAAAAACTTTGTTCGTCTTTTTGAAAATATGGTATATTTAGAACTAAAAAAATCTGATAAAAATATATATTATGATGATGGAATTGATTTTTATCTTCCTCCTACTAATGAGGTGATTTTATGTATGCCTTTTGTGGATGAGCGTACATTGTTTAAAAAAATTGAAGCGATTGAAGCATTTATATTTACCTATAATATTAAAAAAATCACAGCAGTAACTATGAACAATGAGGGTAAAATTTCACACCCATTTTCAAAAATTGAGATGTTGCCATTTGATATTTGGGCACTAGGAGATTAATATGCATGAAACCTTAAGTAAACTTTGTGGAATTGATGAAGCTGGTCGTGGTCCTATTGCTGGTGATTTAGTTATAGCTGGATGTATTTTAGATAGGTTTATAGAGGGCTTAAATGATTCTAAAAAACTCACTGCTAAAAAAAGAGAATCTCTCTATGAAGAAATTATACAAAACGCTAGCTACCATGTTGCTAAGTTCACGCCCAAACAAATTGATGATAATGGGATATCGTGGTGTTTAGCATCTGGACTTAGGCAAATTATGGATGTTCTAAGATGTGAAAATTATCTATTTGATGGAAATACTACATTTGGTGTTGATAACTTAAAGACTATGGTAAAAGCTGATGGGAAAGTTGCAGAGGTTAGTGCTGCTTCAATAATCGCAAAAGTTACACATGATAGAGATATTTTAAAAGAGGCTCTTAAATATCCACAATATCAATTTGAAAAACATAAAGGATACGGAACTGCCCTACATGTAGAGATGATTAAAAAACATGGTTATTGCCCAATTCATAGAAGAAGCTATAAAATAAAATCATTAATAAATAGATTATTTTAAAATGATATACTTCTGTCTAATTACACAAAATTTGGCGGTACTAGATGGCAGTCTCTGTTAAAAATGTCAACATCCTTTATAAATCCAGTGGTTTAATAGAAAAAAAATCTGCTGAAATTGCTAAAACTATGTATACAATACTCTTTGATTTACATCCAGAGATGAAAACCTTTTTTGAGGGTGCACCATCACATCAACATACTCTTTTAGCAGAAACCATATCATCTTACGCTGTTAATATTCGCAATCTACACATACTAAAACCAGCTCTTGAAAAAATTGCTAAAACACATGTAGAAGTTGGTGTCCAACCCCACCAATATAAAATCATTAAAAAGGTGCTTCTTCTATCATTTAAAGAGGTTTTAGGCAAGGATGCAACTACGGAGCTTATAGGTGCGTGGGATGAAGCAATAACATATGTATCTCATATGTTAATAGGGATAGAAAAAAAACTTTACTCTGAGATAAATACTTAATACACTATTTTAATATTTTAAAAATATTCTAATAAAATTATATTTACAAATGTATCTTCTTCTAAATCTCCATCATCTTCACCTGTAACCATTAAGGCACTAGAATTTAAAAGATTTGTTAAAATTGCTGAACTACCAACTTTTTTACCATCAAAATTTACAAAGTATTGCCCATCTTCTACAACTATATTACAAGCTGTAAATTCAGTGTTTTTACTTCTTTTTATAAATGGTTCTTGTAATTTTGCTTCAATAATTTTATATGGACTATGACAACCAAGCATTTTTGATACAAGGGGCAAGCCATAAAGTATTGATGTTACAGTTGATGAGTATGCAAATCCAGGGAGAGCTAAAATAAATTTTTCATCTTTTTGAGCTACCATTATGTGTCGTCCTGGTTTAATAGCTACACCTTTAAAAACTACATCAGCACCTAGGCGAGGTACTATATCTTTTACAAAATCATAATCACCAACACTTACACCACCAGTGCTTACAACTATATCAGCACTCTCTAATGCTGTTTGGAATGTTTGCATAATTTTGTCTTTATCATCACCAACTGTTCCAAGTTGTATAACCTCAGCACCTCCAAGTTCAAACAAAGCAGCCAATGTATAGTTATTTGAGCTTCTTATTTGTGATGGGTTGTCACTATCTACTCCCAAATCAAGTATTTCGCTACCAGTTGCGATAATGGCTACTCGTGGCTTAAGAGCTACCCCTACCATCACTCTATTTAATCCAGCCATAACACCAATCTCTGCAAAACCTATTTTGGTACCTTTTTTGATTAAGATATCTCCAGCCTTGTAACCCTCACCAACAGGGCGAACAGATGAACCAAGCTCAACTCTTTGATCTACTGATACCTCAGAGCCATCTACTGAAACATTTTCTATTTGTATTAAAGTGTTTGCACCTTCTGGCATTTTTGAGCCTGTAAAAGTTTTTATACAGCTACCAGCTTCTATAACTCTAATTTCATTATGTCCTGCTGGATTATTTCCTAAAATTGTGATGCTATCTAAGTCTTGATCTGCATATCTAATAGCATAACCATCCATCGAAGCTGTTGGAAATTGAGGGTCGTTATATTTTGCAGCTATATCTTTTGCTAAAATTCTTCCAAGTGAAGATGAAAGAGGGACATTTTCAAATCGTGTTGAATCAACTTGAAGTAGATCCAACATATTTTGACTTATTTCATAACTTAATAAACTCATTTTAATAATCCACTTCCAGTTATTGCAGTTGAACGCTCTTGTGCGTAGATACGCTTTGAGCCTCTTAAATCATACTTCCAAATTGGAGCACTTGCTTTAAAATCTTCAACAAATTCATCAATAAACTCTAATGCTACACGACGCTTTGGAGAAAAAACAGCAGCGATATAAGAAGACTCATGAAGCATAACATCACCACGAGAGTGAGCCATCTTTATAATAGCACCCTTTTTATGAGCTTTTTCTTGCCAAGCTTTAAACCATGATTCTAAAATTGGTTCATAAACATCAAAACTAAGACCATCAATACCGTCTTCATCACGAATAGTTCCAACAAAGGGGATAAAAGCACCATAGTTACTTTTTTCTTCCTCTTTATACCATCTATCTAAAATAGTTGACACATCTAGTGAACTATCGTGTAACTCTAACATTAATTATCCGCCACAAACAGGAGGCAATAATGATACTTTGTCACCATCTTTTAAGGCTGTATCTCGTGAAGTAACCATCACATCATTAATAGCTACTGCTGAGTTTTCTAACCATTGATTCATCTTCTCATCACCTTGAAGGATTGTTGCTAATTCATTCAAGTTTGATATATCTACCTCTAGTGGATCTTTATTTATTGGACCTAAAAATTCAACTCTTACCAAAATCAATTCCTTAATTTT
>JAMOMX010000315.1 GCA_027066935.1 Sulfurimonas sp.
TCAACTTCTAGCTCTTCTTCAGCAACATCTTCTAAGTTTTCAAGCACTTTTGGTTCTTTAAGTTCCGCATCTACGCTAAACTCGGGAGAACTATCTGAATTCACCTCTTCAATTGCCTCAGTTTCATCTAATAAGTCTTGCACCTCTTGTAAATCATCTTTATCAAGAACCGAATCAATGGTTTCGTTTAGGCTCAAATCATCTATATTCTCTAAATCATTTTCATCAAGTAATAGAGTGTCTTCTTCTAAATTTAGCTTTTCATCCTCTAATTCATCTAAAATTAATTCTTCATTTTCAGGTTCTATAGATTTATCTAGCTCTTGGCTACTCAACTCTTCGTGTTCATCGGTTTTTGTATTCTCGCTAGATTCAGTTGAGCTAGTTAAATTCAGATCATCAAAATCTAATTTTTCTAAATTATCTTCATCAACTACATCTAAATTATTTGAAGCTATCTCTTTGGAAAGCTGAGAAAACATCTCAACTAAATCTGTTGGTAAAAAAGGTTTTCTTAGTATTAATGTGAATTCATCTACAGTCTCAGAGTTTTTTGAGCAGATATATAATGATTTAGCATACTTGATTTTTCTATTTAACTCTTGCATAATTTCATCACTATAAAGTGTGTCATCTATCACCAATAAATCACATGAGTTTATATTTATCTCATCTATAGTAGTAGCTACCTCTAAATCGTCTGAAGTTTTTTGTGCACTAAGTGTCACAAGCTTATTTACAACTGGGTTATCATTTAAGAGTAAAATTTTCAAGATATTTCCTTTGAGTATATTGTATCAAAAAAAAACTAAAAAAACATCTCTAGGTAATTAAAAGCATCTAACATTTGCATTTTTAATATTAACATTGTGGATGTCAATGTAGTAATTAGTACAACAAAGGCCACACCTATTTTTATAGGAAAACCAATTACCAATAAGTTAAATTGAGGCATTGTTTTCATAAGCATTCCAAATATTATATCTTGTAAAAAGGTCAAGGCAATAATTGGAAAAGCTATCATAAAACCAACCAAGAACATTTTTGAAGCAGCATATATGATGTAATCAAATAATTTTTCCTCCATGATAAAACCACCAAGTGGTATTGTAGAGAGTGAGTCACTTATAAATATCAATATCCAATGATGTAGATCTATTGAAAATAAAATCATTAAAGCCATAAGGGAGAGAAACTGTGAAATTATTGGCATACTAACACCAGTTTGGGGATCAATCGCACTAGCCAACGAAAACCCCATCATAAAAGATATTAAACCACCTGCAAAAGTTATTGCATTAAAAGCAATTTGTAAAATTACTCCTATTGCTAAACCAAACAATAGTTCACTTAAAATTGCCATAACTATACTTGGAACAGTGATAGGGATATCTAATGGTGGCATAGAGGAATAAAATACTATTGTGAAAAAAAATGCCATTGCTGCTTTTATACTGTTTGGTATACTTTTGTGGGAAAATATAGGGGTAGCTAAAAATAGTGCAGCAAAACGAAAAAATAGAAGTATAAATCCAACTACATAAGATTGTGTAAATACTTCAGCCCACTGCATTTATCACTCACATAATCTGAACAAGTCCAGCTTATGTTCAGACACTAAAGCTACGCCTTTGGCGAGATTTGTCTTTTTGAACAAGTTCAGCTTATGTTCAGACACTGAAGCTACGCCTTTGGCGAGATTTATTTTACTCAACATTACAAGTCCAGCTTATGTTTAGATACTAAAGCTTCACCTTTAGTGAGAAGTTTCATTTTATTAACCTAAGTTTTTTATTTTCAAGTCTGTAAACTTTATCACAGTCCATGGCAAATTTTTCATTATGAGTAACTAAAA
>JAMOMX010000316.1 GCA_027066935.1 Sulfurimonas sp.
TATGAAACAAAAGTTTTAAAAAATACAGATGAAGTTGTGGATGCTATAAAAGATATGACTGTTCGTGGTGCTGGAGTTATTGGTAGTGTAGCTGCGTTTGGAATATATACAGCTTCAAAAGAGGTAAATAATTATACTGAGTTAAAAGAAAAAGCTAAACAAATTAGAGAATCCCGTCCAACAGCGGTAAATTTGATGTGGGCAGTTGACAAGATGATGGGGCTTTTAGAGGGTTCACAAAACTTAGTAAAAGATGCAAAGTTGTACGCGATAGAGTTAAATGATGCAGAAGTTTTAGAGAGTCAAAACATAGCAAAATTTGGTGCTGATATAATTGAAGATATTTTAAAAAAGAAAAATAATAAACGAATTAATATTTTAACTCATTGTAATGCTGGCTGGCTGGCAATAATAGATGAGGGTACAGCTCTGGCACCAATATATGAAGCACAAAAAAGAGGGATAGATGTACATGTATGGGTTGATGAGACACGCCCTAGAAATCAAGGTGCATCTTTAACAGCTTGGGAGTTAGCTCAAAGTGGTGTAAATCATACCATTATTGCAGATAATACTGGTGGTCATCTTATGCAAATAGGTGAAGTTGATATGGTTATAGTTGGAGCTGATAGAGTTAGTGCAAATGGAGATGTAGCAAATAAGATAGGTACATATTTAAAAGCATTAGCTGCATACGATAACAACATCCCTTTTTATGTAGCTATACCTGCTTCTACATTTGATTTTGATATAAAAGATGGACTCAAAGAGATACCAATAGAGCTTAGAAGTGAGGATGAGGTTAAATATATGCGCGGAGTTGATAAAAATGGTGAACTAAAAGAGATTCTAATAACTCCAAAAGACTCACCCGCTATAAATTATGGTTTTGATGTGACCCCTGCAAGGCTTATAACAGGACTTATTACAAATAAAGGAGTTTGTGAAGCAGATTTTGATAAAATTCAACAAACATTTAGAGGGTAATATTTTGACAAGTTTATACAACGATAAAGAAGCAAAAAAATACAAATCTGACTTAGATTTGCGGGTATATACATCAAGACTTTTAGGGCAAGATAGCTCTTTAGTCTTACATGGTGGTGGAAATACATCTGTAAAATCAACTCACACCAATCTTTTTGGTGAAGTTGAAGATATCTTATATGTAAAGGGTAGTGGTTGGGATTTAGCGACTATAGAAGCGGAGGGGTTTGCTCCTGTAAAGATGGATATGCTACTTAAGATGGCAGAGTTAAAAGAGTTAAATGACCCAGACATGGTTAAGTATCAACGACTTGCTATGACAAATCCCTCTGCTCCAAATCCATCAGTTGAAGCTATTTTACACGCACTTATCCCTTTTAAATTTGTAGATCATACTCATACTGATGCTGTTGTTACTATTACAAATACAGAGGGTGGCAAAGATAAAATTAAAGAGCTTTATGGTGATAAGATTTTTATTATCCCCTACATCATGCCTGGATTTGTTCTTGCAAAATTGATTTATGCTATGACTAGGGATGTTGATTGGAATGAATTAGAAGGGATGGTTTTAATGAACCATGGTCTTTTTACTTTTAATGATGATGCTAAAAAATCTTATGAAAAAACTATAGAGTTAGTTGATAAGGCTGAAAAATATATAAGTGAGATCCTGAATCGAGTTCAGGATGACGAAAAATTACCTGAGGTTAACAATAAGTGTCATTCTGAACTTGATTCAGAATCTAGTATCAACTTACTAGAATTAGCAAAAATTAGAAAAGAAATCTCCGCGCTTAAAGGTTGTGCTACTATCTCTATTTTGAATGATTCAAATTTAGCATCATATTTCTCAAAACAAAATAT
>JAMOMX010000317.1 GCA_027066935.1 Sulfurimonas sp.
AAGTTGGTAACAAAGTTTTTTTAGACAAGAACCAACATCTGAAAGTTCAGGACAGAAATATTGGTTTTGTATTTCAAGATTATGCACTTTTTGACAACATGAGTGTTGAGAAAAATCTTCTTTATGTATCAAATGATAAAAAACTATGTGCTAAACTTTTAGATATGACACAGATGGGTTCTCTTAAAGATAGACTCCCAAAAACTCTTAGTGGTGGACAAAAACAACGTGTTGCAATTTGTCGTGCTTTAATGAGAAATCCAAATATTTTACTCCTTGATGAAGCACTCTCAGCACTTGATCCCCAGATGAGAACCAAACTACAAAACATACTTTTAAATATTCATAAAGAGTTTAAAATAACAACTATCATGGTTAGCCATGACCCAAGTGAAATTTATCGTTTAGCCTCTCGTGTTATAGTTATAGAAGATGGAAAGGTCATAAATGATGGCTCTGTAAAAGATGTACTTCTACACACATCAGGGAGTCAAAAATTTTCATTTGAGGGTGAAGTTTTAGAGATTAAAAAAGTAGATGTTATATATGTAGCAACCATAGCAATTGGGCAACAACTTGTAGAGATTGTTATAAGTGAAGATGAAGCAACAAATTTAAAAATTGGCGATATAGTAAATGTTAGTACAAAAGCATTTAGCCCTACTATTTGTTAAAATATCTACCTTTTAATGGGGATTGGTATAACAAGCTATCTTTAGCTTCGATGATTTCAAAAAATATGCTTAACTTAAAAATGTTATAATAGTAAATGATTTCAAAAAAAATAACTAATTTAATTGATGCAAAAGCTAAAGAATTAAATAAGGATGCCTTTGATCATGCAAATGAAGTATCCTTAATTATTAAACAGTTAAATGAACATATTAATGAAGTTATATCTTTAAGTGAAGAAAAAATTGAAATTTTACTTGATTACTTAGTAGACTGTTTTACTATACCTTTAGATATTCCACTTGATAAAAATACAAAAATTATCTCCGCTCTAGGTAGATTGAATAAACAAGGTCATTCTATTAAAATAAATTGGACTCAAAGGAAATAGATGCCAGAAATAAGTAGGTTTTACGGAATTAGAATAACAATATACTTTGATGATCATCTACCATCACATTTTCATGCAGAATACGGAGAATACGAGGCTGTATTTTCTATAAAAGATGGAGAAATTATAAATGGTAAATTACCAAACACAGCTAAAAAGCTTGTGAAGAAGTGGTACGAATTGCAAAAAGTAAACATACTAAAAACTTGGGAACAAATTCAAAACGATGAAGTTTTTGATAAAGTCCCACCTTTAGATTAGGAGAGTGAAATGATACTACATGTAACAAAAGCAGACTACATAAGCGAGTTTAAAATTAAGATCTCATTTAATGATGGTTTAGAAAAAATTGTTGATTTAAAAAACTATATCAGCTCAAAAAAACATCCATTTTTTCAACCTTTAAAACAAGTTGATGAATTTAAAAAATTTCATGTTCATAAAACATTAGTTTGGGATAATGGAGCAGACATAGCACCTGAATACTTACACGACAAAGTATAATAAGTAGATTTAAAGTAAAAATTTTAGGCTAAATAATCATCAATCATTTTCAACTTCAAGTTTTTACTAAGTTTATCTACAACAAATCCGTTAATCATCTTGACCTTACTTGACTGAGTCAAAGTCCCACTTCCAATTTTAGAAAAAATAAATTTTGAATCACTTAAATGAAACTATGTTATACTTTTGCGACATCTAACTTAAGGTAATTTATTATGACACTTTTTTCTTTTAGAAACTCTTTTTATTTATTTATGTTCTTTCTTCTTTTTATAAACCTTGGT
>JAMOMX010000318.1 GCA_027066935.1 Sulfurimonas sp.
TAGCAATATAAAAATAAATGAAGAAATAATCTTTTTATTAAAGTTAATAATAATTTTTTTATTCAATATAATGCACCTTTCTATATCTAACGTCTGTCGTGAGAAATAGGAAGCCGTGCTTTGGCTTCCTATTTCTCTCCACGGAGACTGTGAAATAATTTAACCCCAATAGCCAATAATTCTCTAAAAACATAAATTAAAGAGAAAATTTCTTTGAAAATTGTACCATAAAAATATATTGTAAATAATTGAGTATATAGAGTCTAAAATTGGCGATATAAAGTGCTATTTCTTCTCTTATTTGGGTTAGATCTCCATTAGCTAGTGCTATCATCAGTTTTTTAAACAGAGCTATCCCAATGAGGTTAAGCAATCTCTTAAAGTTATAGGTAAACATAATCAAAGCATTTTCACCTTGAACCTTCTTTTTACTTCTAACTAAAAAGTGATCCCAGCCAAGGTTTCGTTTGATTGTTCCAAATGGGTGTTCAACTATTGAACTTCTTTTTTTAATAAGGGCTTTTGATTCGGGTGTTTCTAAGTTTTGATTATATTTATCAAGTATTTCTTGATATTCCCATCTTTGTGTTTGTTTAGTTTTAGTCTTTTCACCTAAGCATTTATCTTTGATAGGACAAGCCATGCAATCAGTTTGTGAACTTCTATACATATGCATGATTCTTGCATAAGATTTATTAATTGACTTTGTTCTAGAAATAAATTTATGATTGGGACAGGTATAGGCATCTTGTTCTTTGTCATAAATGAATTTGTCTTTAGTAAACTTACCTTTGTTAATAAGCTCTTGACCTGTTCTAATAGCAGGGACAAGTGTTTTAATCCCATCATCCACACACTTTTTGATTTCAGCTGCTGAGTAATATCCTTTATCCGCGAGAATCACCAGATTAGGACTATCAATCACTTCTTTAGTTTGCATTGCCATCTTATGAAGTTCTTGTTTATCAGTACCAGAAGATGTTACATCAGTAGCTACTATAAATTTGAACTTGTCATCTACACATATCTGAGAATTATATGCCATAAGGTTATGTGCTGGTTTAACCATTACACTTGCATCAGGGTCAGTTTTGTTATATTGGGTGCGTTTAATCTTCTCTAGGAACTTTAACTCTGTTGTAAATTTTGCTTTTTTTTTAAGAGTATTTCTAAGTTACGAGGAAGTTGTTTTATTAGTTTAGTTGTATGTGTTTCTTCATCACTGTATTTTAAAGCACTAAGGTATTCATCTATGTTGGTATCCACTTCTTTTAAATCTCTTTGAGTAGTCTTTTTCATGATTAAAGTATTTTTAGATGCGTTAGCTCTTAGGAATGCTCCATCTAAGGCTACAAGATGATTACCTATTAACGCTAAACCTTTTAATATCAGTACGAAGTCTTTAAATACTGCTTTAAGTGCTTTAGGATTGTTTTTTCTAAAATCAGAGATAGTCTTGTAAGTAGGTTTCAGTCCTGATGTTAACCACATTAATTCTATATTCCGAGCATTCTCTCGTTCAAGGGTGCGGGAGCTTCTTATCTTATTGAGGTAACCATAAATATATATTTTTAGTAGTAACTTTGGAGAATAAGACTTCTGACCCTCCAAACTTCTAGAAGTATCATCAAATCCTAAATCTTTAAAATCAAGTTGCTCTACATATAAGTCTACTGCTCTTACTTGATTGTTCTCATCTACATACTCATCAAGACTTGGAGGAAAAAACTGTTGCTGATTACGGTTTACCCCTTCTTTATACTTTTCACTCATACATACCTCTCTAAGCCCAACTTATTTGGCTTTTTATTAGATGTATTATACTGTTTTACGAGTTTAGGCTT
>JAMOMX010000319.1 GCA_027066935.1 Sulfurimonas sp.
GCTGTAATAACAGCTTGATAAGTTATTTGATGATCTATATTTAAATCATGTTCATAATGTGTAAAGATAATATCTGGTCGTATCTCTTCTTTGACTTTAGAGATAACTTTTATAATATCTAATAAATCTACACTATCAAATCTATTATCAGGAAAGCTCTCTGTAAATACCCCTTTAATTCCTATAACGTCATTGGCTTTTTGTATCTCTGTATTTAAGATCTGTATCTCTTCTTGCTTATTTTCAAGAACTCTCTTTTCATCTCTACTGGTTTTACCTTCACCTAAAATAAGAGTATATGCTTCATAGCCTTCTTTGATCAATCTAGCTACAGTTGCTGCACAGCCAAGTACCTCATCATCAGGATGCGCTGCAATAATTAAAATTCTTTTACTACTCATTTACTCTCCCTGTAAGGTATTGTTCTATTGATCCATGGAGTTCTGTCTAACTTCAACTCTCTGAGTGATACCTGATGATTATGATCATCTAAAAAAAACTCCTCTTCTAAACAATAGGAAGTCAATCTATTCTCTCTCTCATACACAGCTGAAGTGTCAATTCCAATTTTAACACCATCATAGTAAGGATAGTTAAATCCTGTATGTCCAAATATCGCTATTCTACCATGAATTTTATGAGGATAATTAAAAAAGTCATATCTATTAAATAAAAACTCTTTCAAAGGGATATCCTCTAATGGCTTCGTTGCAAAACAAGGGCTAACTCCTGCATGAGACACAAAATAACTATCTGTAATATAATATGCTTGTAAAGTATCGAAAAAAGATTTATAAGGTAGATAAAACTTCTCACTTATATTATTCAAATCCATCTTGAAATCTATAAATGTAGTTGCTCCAGCATATTTCTGTAGCTTATCAGAATATGTGGCATTTTTTAGATACTCTAAAAAGTAATATTCATGATTACCCATAAGAAAAACACTGTTTTTCAAAGTAATTAAATACTCAAGAACTTCTTTTGAGTTTTCTCCCTTATTCACATAGTCCCCTAAAAAAACCAACTTTACATTATTGTCTACTTGATCTATATTTTCAATTAACCGTTTTAGCTTTGTGATTTCACCATGAATATCACCAATTACAAATGTCATACTGTTTCACCAATATATATTTTTAACCTATCATAATATCTCATAGGCTTGTTTATGATTTTTAATATCTTATTATTAGCTAAATAGAAGTCTGTATATTTTTTCTTGACTTCTATTTTTGCATCTACCTTCAGAGTAGAGGCAATAAAATAGACTGTTTCTATGCAATCAGTTATTTCTCCATACGATATATTAAAAACTTCAAACTTGCTCTCAAAAGTATAATGCTTCATAAAGCTATAAAACATGTCTAGCATATCATCAATATGCAATGTCTCCCAATATTCTAAATTTGAGGTATCTATAGTAACTTCTTCATTTTGTTTCATTTTTTGAATAACATTATAAATAAGCCCACTTTTCCTATTTCCACCATATATACCAGGAATACGCACTATGACTGAATTGAAATTATAATACTTTACTAGATCTTCTGCATAAACTTTAGATAAACCATATGCATGTAAAGGTGCCAACTCAGCAGACTCTATAACGGGTGAAGTATTTGTATCTGCATAAACAGTCATCGAACTAAAGTAGATAATTTTTATATCTTTATTTATATTTTGTAAGACACTTAGTAAATTATTGAGACCTCTTAGATTGGTGCTAAAGGGCTCACTATTAAAGTTAATATCTCTTTCGTATGAAATAGTGGCAGATAGTATAATGCAGGTACCAATATCTATTTTTTGGCAATATTCTTGAATTTGTTTCTTATCATT
>JAMOMX010000320.1 GCA_027066935.1 Sulfurimonas sp.
TCTAAATTGTTTGTTAAGGTAGATTTATGGTTGAAATATTAGGTTTGATAATTATTGTTAGTGCTGGGGTGTTTTGTATCTATTTATATAAACAAAATAGCAAAAATCTAAAGATTATTGATGAGTTAAAAAATGAGTTAAATAAAAATAATGAGCTACTAAATACTAAAAATATTGAACTAGCAACTTATAAAGAAAAAGTTATACATCTTGATGGTGCATTACAAAAATTAAAAGAGGAGTTACAACAACAAAAAACTCAACTCTCTAAGTACAATGATGAAATTAAAAATGACAAAGCTACCCTGTCACAACTTCAAACACAACTAGAAGAACAAAACAAAGCAATGCATGAAAAAGTACAATTTTTACAAAATAGTGAAGCAAAACTAAAAACAGAGTTTGAAAATTTAGCAAATAAAATATTTGATAGTAACTCTAAAAAGTTTAAAGAACAAAGTCAAGAGAGTTTAGGACTCATTTTAAACCCAATGAAGCAACAACTAAGTGAGTTTAAAAAGAAAGTTGAAGATGTGTATGATAAAGAGGCAAAAGATAGGAGTGCGTTATCACAAGAGCTAAAAATGTTAAAAGAGTTAAATCAAAAAATGACTACAGAGGCTCACAACCTTACAAATGCACTAAAAGGCGATAGCAAAAAGCAAGGTAAATGGGGAGAGATGGTACTTGAAAATGTACTTGAAAGCTCTGGACTTAGAGAGGGACATGAGTATAAAAGAGAAGTGAGTCTAAGAGATGATGAAGATAAACTTTTTCGTCCTGATGTTGTTGTGAGTTTACCCGATAATAGACACATAATCATAGATGCAAAAACATCACTTACTGCATATAATGAATATATGGCTTCAAATGATGATGAGTCTAAAAAACTACATCTAAAAAATCATATTAAATCTGTAAAAGAACATATAAAAGGACTTTCAAATAAAAAATATGAAGATTTGAAAAATGTAAATAGTTTAGATTTTATATTTATGTTTTTACCTATAGAGAGTGCTTTACTTTTAGCACTTGAAAATGATGTAAATCTTTACGATGAAGCATTTAAACAAAAGATAATACTTGTTAGTCCTACTACTTTGCTTGTAGCTCTAAGAGCCGTTGAGAATACTTGGAGATACGAGCGACAAGCCCAAAACATACAAGATGTATATAAAAGAGCCGAAGAGTTATATAAAAAGTTTACTGGTTTTGTGGAAGATTTAAAAAAGGTAGATAAAGGGCTTGAGAGTGCAAAAACTTCCTATGATGAAGCATTTAAAAAGTTAAGTGGTGGAAGAGGTAACCTAATAAGTCAAGTTACAATGCTTAAAAAAGTTTCAAATATCAAACCTAAAAAAGAGTTGGATAGTGCTTTGGTTGATGGGGCTATGATGGATTCTTTAGAAGATAAAAGAGATGAGAAAAAATAATAAGTAAGAGGGTATAACTTGTATGCTCTTATAATGTTAAAAGTTTTCGTTTTTATATGTAGATTTGAATAAATTCCTTGAAAACCACAAGTAAAATAGTAAAAATCACTGAACCAACAACTAAATATATTGCATTTTTATTTGAAACAATACTTAAAAATTTTTTTATACCAAAGGCTTTTACGGTTAAACCAAATCCAACAAAACCACTTATAGTTGAAGCTAAAGCTAGTCCACTAGCACCCATTGGAGTTAAGAGGGATAGGGCAAAAATTATATAAGATATTAAAGTTATAGTTGCGATTTTTGCAGCCATCATCTGCATCTCTTTTGAGTAGAGCCAAAGAAGTAGTAGTTTTTGAAGACCAAGCGGTACTAGACCTATCATATACATCTGTAAGACTAAAGTTGTATTTAAAGTGTCTTGTGAGCTAAATGCACCACGCTCAAAAAGAAGCCATGTTATTTCGCTAGAGAGTATAAACCCACCAATGCTACTTGCAGTTAGTAAAAATGTTAAAAACCAAAAAGCTTTTGTTAAATACTCTAGTGCTTTTTCATCATCTTTGTTTTTTATATATCTAGCAACTTTTGGAAAAAGAGCTATAGATGTAGCTATTGCAAACAAAGCTAGTGGGAGTTGAAAAATTCTGTTTGCATAGTAAAGGTAACTAATTGAGCCAGCTATGAGAAAAGATGCTAAAAAAGTGTCTAAAAATGCACTAACTTGAGGGGTTGAATTTCCCCAAATTGCAGGAAAAAATTGTTTTTTAAATCTACTTGTTTCTTTTTTGATTTTCTTTGATTTAACTCTTAAGTGTCTAAATCCACCATATATAAGCTTGTCTAAACCAAGTTTTTTTATAGCTATAGCATGTGCAAATAGTTGGAGTACACCACCAATAACTACACCCCAACTTAGGTAGTAAACTATCTCACTTTGAGATTTGTCCTCAGATAAAAAAAGTGCACATATTAGTGATATATTTAAAAGTGCAGTTGAGAATGCTGTTGTAGCAAAATGGTGTTTATATTGTAAAAGCGTACTTAAAAAAGTTACACCAAAAATAAGTGGTAGATACCAAAAGTTTATAGCTACAAAAGGTGCAGCTAATTCTACAGTCTCTTTGTCAAAACCTACAGCTATTGCTTTTGTTGCAAGTTGTGGTAGAAGATTTACCAATATACTTAAAATTAAGATTATAGATAAAAAAACTAAAAATATATGGGCTAAAAAGACACCTTTGTGCATAGAGCGAACAAAAGCTGGGATAAAGACTTGTGTAAAAGCGCCCTCCGCAAATATACGCCGAAAAAGGTTTGGTAGTTTAAAAGCTATGAAAAAAATATCGCTGTAAATATTCGCACCAAGTGCAGATGCAGTTAATAAATCTCTAATAAATCCAAATATTCTTGAAAATAAAATTCCAAAACTATTGGTGAAAATTGCTTTAAACATGGGCTACTTTGATAAAATATTTAAGAAATATCTTATTTTTACAATATTTTAACAAATAATATATTAATATATAGAGTTAACTTTTAAAAATTTAATACAGGTAGAGAAAAAATGGGGCTATTTAGTTCTAATGATAATGATAAAATGCCAACATCATCTAAAAAAATTCGTACTACTGTTGTAAAAACGCAAAATGTAGCAAAAGAACTTTTTGCATTGGCTCAATCAAATGAAGTTGATGTAGAAAGCTTAGATTTTAATGTTTTGGACCTTCAAACATATGTAAGGGTAAATGAAGGTAAAGAAGAGGTTGATTGGAATGAATTGTCTAGCGAGGAACTTTATGAATTAGATGACAAAAGTTCATTGTTAGTTAAATCATTTGAAATAAAACAAATATATGAAATTGAAATTTTTACAAAAGAGGAAAAAGATAATAAATTTCCAAATTTTAATATTGCAATTGGAGCTAATGCCTCAAAATGCAAAATTTATTTGAGTATAAAATCTGGTTCAAAACTTGAGTATTTTAAGGGCTTTAAAGATGAGCTAGAGATTCTTATTAATAATAAAAAACTTCGTGCTGGTATTTTAATAAATATATTTGATGAGATGTTAGATGACACACTCTCTAAATTATCTTCAAAAGTTAAACTTGAAAAAAGTTTAGAATATAGCAAAAATGACACTATCTTAATTGCACAAAGTATTGAGCCCACCCCAACTATAGATGATAAAATAATTTTGCATTATGATAAAGACGAAGATATTGGCGAACATGAAAAAATAGATTATTCAAAGCGTGGATTTATTAGAAGTGTAGTTAAAGAGGAACTTTTAATAGAATATATAAAACCAAAAATAGGTACACCTGGGAGAAATTGCAGAGGAATTTTTTTAGAAGTCTCAGAACCTTTAGAGACAAATGTAGTAGATTTTACTTTTGATGAAACAATAATTCTAAAAGATACAAAAGCTAGTGTTAAGTACCTTGCTAATGAAAATGGATATATAACTTTTGAAGAGAACAAATACTCAATAAAAACAGATATAGATGTAGATACAATTAGTTTTAGAACAACTGGGTCTATTTCGGCTGGTCTTAATTCAGATGTATCAATTAGTGTAAAAGAGGGAGATGCTTCCAAAGATGCTGTTGGTGCTGGTATGGAAGTTGAGGTTACAGAGATAGATGTTGATGGAAATATGGGCCCAAATTCAAAATTAAATGCAATAAGAGCAACTATTAGTGGACAAACGCATAAAAGCTCAGTTGTTAAAGCTGAAAAATTAAATTTAAATGTTCATAAGGGCACAGCTTATGGTAAGTTGATCCATATTACAAGACTTGAACACGGCATTGTTGATGGAGATATAATAGATATATCTCAAGCTATGGGTGGAGACATTAGAGGTAAAGAGGTTAGAATTGAGATATGTGGCTCCCATGTCAAGGTGACTTCACTAAAAATTATAGAGATTCAAAAGCTTCAAGGTAGTGAAAATACTTTTATTATTGATTCATTATTAAAAAAGTCCTCTCAAAAAGGTTTAAAAAAACTTGATGATGAAATACTAAATCTTCAAGTTGATATTAAAAATATAAAAGCAGAGATAGCTAAACATACTAAAACTATACAAGATAACAAAACAGCTTTTTTAGAGTTGAAAAAGCGTCTTATACACTATAAAAATAATGGAGTACAGTTACCCTCATCTTTTGTGGATAAATATAAACAATTTTTAAAAATAGAGGCTCATTTAGAATCAATTAAAAAAGATCTTGAAATTAAAAAAGAAGAATTGTCTTTTTTGTCAGTTAAGACAACATATTTTCAAAATAATATTTTTGATGCAAGGATAATAAATAATGATAGATGGATTGGATATAATAAGCTGATTTTTAAACTTGTCGATCCTCCAATAGAGGTGTCATATGAACCTCCTGAGGGTTCACCAAATAAAATATTTGGTATAGTTGAAAATGAAAATGGTGAATATTTTATTGAACCAAAAGATGAGGAACAAGACAATAAATGATAGTTGGATTAAATGGAAATATAATATATAAAGAACCTGCTTTTGTGCATGTTGAAGTTAGTGGTATTGTTTATGAGGTATTTATCTCTCTTCAAAGTTTCTCAGCAATAAATTCTGGGAATATTAAACTATATATTACCCAAATAATTCGTGAAGATGCTCAACTTCTTTTTGGTTTTTTGGATATGAGTGAAAAAAAGATGTTTGCAAGGCTCATAAAAATAAATGGAGTTGGACCAAAAGTAGCTATGGCAATTTGCTCAACATATACACCTAATCAGTTTGGGATTATTATAAACAACAAAGATTTAAATGGCGTTAAAAAAGTTCCAGGAATTGGACCTAAAAGTGCAGGACGAATACTTGTAGAATTAGCAGGATTTGATGAAGAAATATTGCAAAATAATTCAGAAAATTCAGCATCAGCTTCGTTTAGCCAAGCAACAGAGGCATTGGAATCTTTAGGGTTTAAAAAAGATAAAATAAGTAAAGTTTTGAGTGAATGTAGTAGTAATGATACTGCATCTTTAGTAAAAGAAGCATTGAAGTTGCTTTAATTAACTTAAGATATAATTGCGATTATATGATGTAAGGAATTTATTTGAATTTAATAATTTTATTTGGTGGGGCTAGTTTTGAGCATGAGATTAGTATAGTTAGTGCGATAACTTTGATGCAAAAGTTATCTAATTTTAATTTAAACTTTATATTTTGTGATGCAGATCATCAGTTTTATATTATAGATGAAAAAGATATGAAAGCTAAAACTTTCTCTAGTGGTGCTCATAAAAAAATGCCAACTCTTAATTTATCTCAAGGTGCTTTTAATCAAAAAACCATGTTTAGTAAAATTCACTTTAGAGATGTTGTTTTAAACTTAATTCATGGTGGAGATGGTGAAGATGGGACTATCGCCGCACTGCTTGATTTTTATTCTATAAAATATATTGGACCTCGTGTTAGTGCTAGTGTGTTTTCTTATGATAAAAGATATACTAAATGGCTTTGTAATGCTAAAAGTATCAAGTGTGTAGAGTATGAGATTTTAAATTCAAATGAGCAAAAAAATATTTCAATTAATTATCCAATAATTATAAAGCCAGCAAGACTTGGTAGCTCTATAGGTGTGAGTATAGTAAAAGATGAATCAGGATTAGATTATGCGTTAGATACTGCTTATGAATATGATAATAGCGTTATAGTTGAACCGTTTTTGCAAAATGTTAAAGAGTATAACTTAGCTGGATATGTAGCAGATGGTGAGGTTAAATTTTCAATTATAGAGGAACCACAAAAAGAAGAATTTTTAGATTTTGAGAAAAAATATATGGATTTTTCACGTTCAGAATCAGTTTTAAAAGCAGATATAAGTACAGAGTTAGAACAAAAACTAAAAAATACTTTTACTAAAGTTTATAAAAATATGTTTGAGGGTTCTTTAATTCGTTGTGATTTTTTTGTAGTAAATGATGAGGTATTATTAAATGAAATAAATCCAATCCCTGGATCTATGGCTAACTACCTTTTTGAAGATTTTTCAGGTGCAATAAAAAACTTATCATCTTCTTTGTTAGAGCCAAAAAGGATAAAAGTTAATTATGAATATATCCATTCTATTAATAGTGTAAAAGGTAAATAATGGCGATTAAGTCTATTCAGTATAATCAACATACACTAGATATTAGTTATGAGATTATAAACCAAAATGCTAAGGTAGATATGATAATTTTGCATGGATGGGGAAGTAATAAAGGGCTTATGAAAAAATCATTTTCTAAATATATGGATACCTTCCGTCACATATATATAGATTTGCCAGGATTTGGTGCAAGCACTTGTAATCTAACTTTGAAAACTAAAGATTACGCACGAATTATTGAGTTGTTAATGATACACTTAAATGCTCAAAAAGATATCATAATTGGTCACTCATTTGGTGGAAAAATCGCTACTTTATTAGCCCCATCTCTACTTGTTTTACTATCAAGTGCTGGTATATATTGGTCAAAATCTTTAAAAATAAAATTTAAAATAGTAGTTTTTAAAATTATTAAAATATTTGGATTGGTAAAGTTTAAAAAATATTTTGTAGCAGAGGATGCTAAAAATTTAAATGAGCCAATGTATGAAACTTTTAAAAATGTTGTAGATGAAGATTTTAGTTCAGAGTTTGAAAACTATACTGGCAAAGCATTGATTTGCTGGGGTGATGAAGATAATGCTACACCACTTAAGTCAGCTCATAAGATTGATGAACTTATAAAAGATAGTACTTTAGAAATTTATCATGGTGATCATTATTTTTTTATGCAATATGCAGAGGATATTTCAAAAAAAATAGAAGAGACCTTTTTAAAAACTTTGGGGAAATAGATGGACAATATTGAAATTTTGGTAGCATTTGTTACAAATGTACTTTTTGTAACTACACTTGGTTGGTATTTAATAACAAATTTACAATGGTATGATTATAAACTATCTCGTGTAATTTTTAAACATCACAAACCATTGTGGCATCTTTTTTATTTTTTCATCCCTTTTATCGCGTATCATACTACTGGTCAGTTTTTTATTATATTTTACCTTTTTGCAGTGCTTCCTAGTATCTTTATTTGGCATAAAAAATTAGACAAAAAACTTGTTTTGACATGGCGTGTTAAAAGGTTTTTAATACTTTTAGTATCTTTAACTCTTTTTCAAGATGTACTTTGTACTTTAAAATCAGCATGTGCAGTTTATGGTGTCTTTATGCCATTAGCTGTTGCATATATAGGTAGTTTTATGATTGAAAAGTTTCTTTTTGCAGCATATAAAAAACAAGCAAAGCAAAAATTAGCATCTATGAAAAATTTACAAATTATTGCAATCACTGGAAGTTATGGAAAGACAAGTATTAAAAACTTTATAGCTGAAATTTTAAGTAAAAAGTATAAAGTATATGCAACTCCAAGAAGTATTAATACTATAGGTGGAATAATAGCTGATATAAATAATTCACTACCTGAGGATAGTGAGGTTTATGTGTGTGAAGCTGGTGCAAGAGAGCAGGGTGATATATATGCTATTAGTAATTTTTTAAAGCCTCAAACTGTTGTAGTTGGTAAGGTTGGATTAGCTCATATAGAGTATTTTAAAACTATAGAAAATATAATAGCAACTAAGCTAGAGATTATGCAATCACCACGTTTAAAAAAAGCATATATTCACACTTCAGTAACAGATGAGCCACATGATAAAGTTACATTTTTTGGTAATAGAGTTAGTGATATAGATGCTGATTTGAGTGGTACTAGTTTTAAAGTTGATAACTTAGAGTTACACACCTCTGTTCTTGGAGCTTTTCAAACTATGAATATTGAAGTGTGTGTAAAGATTGCCGAGCAATTTGGTTTAAGTGATGATGAGATAAAGCAGGCTGTTAAGAGTTTAAAACCAGTTGAACATCGACTTCAGCTTATTAAAGCAAATGGAAAAACTATTCTTGATGATGGATATAATGGCAACATCGATGGAATGCTTGAGGGTATAAGACTTTGTTCACTACATGAAACTGGAAATAAAGTTATGGTTACACCTGGTTTAATTGAGAGTAGTGATGAGTTAAACATTAAACTAATAAATGCGATAAATGAAGTTTTTGACATAGTAATTGTAACAGGAACTTTAAATGCTGCGCTATTTGATAAACATTTAAAAGTGAGACAAAAAACTATTTTACATGATAAGTCAAAAATTACAGATATATTGGCTTCGCAAACAAAAAGTGGAGATATTATCCTTTTTGCTAATGATGCACCGAATTTTATCTAGGGTTCAAGTTGGGTTTTATAGATAAAATCATAAAATATTTAGGATATTTTACAGCTTTTATTTTATGTGTATTAGTTTTGCTTGTTGTTTATGATGCAACTGCGAGATATCTCTTTTCATCTGGATCTATTGCTCTTCAAGAGTTAGAATGGCATCTTTTTGATATAGTTATCCTTTTTGGAATTGCTTATACTTTACAACAAAATGCCCATGTAAGAGTTGACATTTTTTATGCTACATTTTCTAAAAAAACTAAAA
>JAMOMX010000321.1 GCA_027066935.1 Sulfurimonas sp.
AACTTTTAAAAATCCTGCCTCTTTTAAAATTTTTAGATGTCTTGATATTCTTGATTGAACCATATCAAATGAATTTTCAATATCACAAACACACATTTCACCATTTTCATCTATAAACCTAAGTATTCTTAGTCTTGTTTCATCATTAATAGAACCGATGGTTTTAAGAAAAATTTCCATTTTGTTATTACCTTAGATTTAAATATTTTTCATATTTGGAGGTGTAAAATGATCTGTTTTATATGTTTCTAGCGTGTCATTTTTATCTAGTTTTTCCATCCATTTTCTAAGAAGTGGTCTATCTTCTTTATATTCCATATGAGGAATTCCATCACCACAACTTGTTTCAACCCCATAAATGCTCAATACAAAAAAGTTTCTAACTAAACTCTCTTTTTCTTTAAAAAGCTCTAAATATTTATAAAAATCATCACTTTTTTCTTTCACTATTTTTACCTTACAAAAAAGTCTTAATATCATTGGTTTTTTTTCATAAGAGTTGAAAACAAGGGTAAATTCACCATCTGCTAACGCATCTCTATAGGTTCGGTTTCCACTTCCGGGATAATTTAAAAAAATTAAAGTATCATCACTAAGCACCCTTATTGTATCGTACCCTTTTGGAGATAAATTTACTTCCTTGCCCGATGAACTTGCTATATAAAATATTTTTTGCTCTTTTATAAATTTTATATCTTTATCTGTTAAAACTTTGTATTGTTTTCCCATTATAATACTCCTTGTTTGCAATTATAAACATTTAACTCTTAATTTATATAGTGCTATTTAATTATGCTTGAAATTTGTGTTGCTATATTTAGATATAATTTTAAAAATTTTTAATGTAAGTAGTATATGTGAAAAAAATTCTAATTATTAGTAGTGGTGAGACAGGAAAAAACTTTATAGATAGAGTTATCCAAACATACACTTCTGAAAATATGTATTATATTGTTGAATCAAAAGCTAGAGAGTATGATGATTATAATTCAGCTCGTTTTAAATTTTATGAATTTGATACTACTAGTGCGTATAAATTAGCAAACCTATTAAAAATGGAATTTTTACAAGTTGTTGTTGCTATGGATGATGAAATGGATGCAAAATATACATTAAAAAATATTCGTTCATTAAAAGCTAAAGTTAGAGTTGTCTTTTTAGACAGATGGAATCTTGTAAATGAGGACCCAAACACAGTACTAATTAACTCAAACGAACTTGTAGCCTCGCGCCTTATTGATTATCTTCCTAATGTACCAGTAATTGCTCAAAATGTAGGGATAGGGGAGGGTGAAATAATGGAAGTGTTAGTTCCATTTGGAAGCTCTTTTATATATAAACATATTGGTGCAATAGAGCAAAAAGAGTGGCGAGTTGTTGCAATATATAGAAATAGACAGCTTATTATGCCAACAAGAAGACGAATGATACAACCAAATGACCTATTAGTGTTGGTTGGAGACCCAATTGTTTTAAAATCTGTATATCGTGCGATTAAGCGTGAGTTAGGGCAGTTTCCTGAACCATTTGGATCAAATTTATATCTCTATATTGATATGGATATAATAAATAAAAAAACCATAAATGAATTAGTCCGTAGAGCTGTATATGCACATAAAAAATTTAAACATAATCTTATTATTAGAGTTGTAAATCCTAGTGACATTGATATAGTTGAGCATATTAAAAATTTTAAAAGTGATAATGTAATAATAGATATAAAATTTGACAATCAAAATCAACAAGAGAGTTTTTTTGAAGATATGAAGTTATACAATGTAGGTTTATTAATCGTTTCAAAGGAGATGTTTAGTCATACTCCATCTAGGATGATGTTGTATCAATCTCATGTTCCAGTGCTTAAAATTTCAGATAAATCATTTTCATCTGTAAAATCAGCAGCACTAATTTTGAGTGATAATAAAGATTTAGAAAAAATTTCAGCTACAATTTTTGATATATCAGAACAGATGGGCTTTAATATAAATATGTATAATTATTTAAATGAACATCAAGTAGAAAAAGAAGAGGTTATAGAACATTATACTAATCTTTCAACTATTTTTTCAAAAAACATAAAAATTATAAAAGAAAATAAAAATCCTATTAAAATTTTGCAACAAAAAGAGGACTTCATACATATGGTTCCATTTACACATAAACTTACTAAAAAATCAATTTATTCTATGTTTTCGACAGATAGTGAAAGACTTTATTATAAATTAGATGATTATCACCAAATTTTCATACCTATTGAACTGTGATTTAGCCAAGTATTAGTTTTATTTAAGTACTATTTATTAAATAATAAATTTTATATTTGGAAAATTAATGTTAGTAAATATCCCCTTAAAAAAAATGATTGACAACTCTTATAGTATAACAATAGACACACTCCCAAAACTATATTTTGATAGAAAAGTAGCAATAGTTACAAATACAACAGTTTCAAAGCTTCATTTAGAATATTTAAAAAATCATTTAGATGTTAAAGAGCTACATCTTATAACACTTAAGGATGGTGAACAATATAAAAACCAACAAAGTATAGATGAGATTCTTAATTCTTTGTTTGAAAATCGTTTTAATCGAAAATCGTTACTTATAGCTTTTGGTGGTGGCGTCATTGGAGATATGACAGGCTTTAGTGCTAGTATCTATCAAAGAGGTATTGATTTTATACAAATACCTACAACTCTTCTTTCGCAAGTTGATGCAAGCGTTGGTGGTAAAACAGGGATGAATAATTCTTATGGAAAAAACTTAGTTGGAGCTTTTCATCAACCTCGTGCTGTTTATATAGATCCATATTTTTTAACTACACTCCCCCCAAGAGAGTTTAGTGCAGGTTTTGCAGAGATAGTAAAAATGGCAGTAACATTTAATAAAGATTTTTTTAGGTTTTTACAAAGTGCAGATTTGAGTGATAAAGATGTACTGCAAGAGGTTATAAAAAAAGCAGTCTCAACAAAAGCAAAGGTTGTAGCTCTTGATGAAAAAGAACACGGAATAAGAGCTGCCCTTAATTATGGGCATACTTTTGGTCATGTTATTGAAAATGAGACTAAATATAAAAAGTATCTTCATGGAGAGGCTGTATCTATTGGTATGGTAATGGCTAACGAATTAGCTGTGAAAATGAATTTAATGAGTAGTGATGAAGCAATATCTATTAAAGAACTTCTTTTAAAGTACGATTTACCAGTTGAGTATGAGATAAAAGATATTCAAAAATTTTATGAAGCCTTTTTTCTTGATAAAAAAAGTTCTGATACAGCGATAACTTTTATCATTCCAAATGGTATTGGCGATGTTAAGATTAGTGATGGGTGTTCAAAAGAGTTACTTATATCTGTTTTAGAAAAATTTGGAGTCAATAATGAGTAGATATTTTTATAAAATATTTTTATTAATAACACTTATAACTTCAACTGTTTTTGCACAAGCAGAAGTTAGTGTAGAGGGAGAAGCTCTTGCAAAAGAGATTGAAGATGAAAAAAAAATAAAAATTGCTCAGCTAGAGATGCAACTAAATGAGATTGAAGAAGATATATTAAATGAAAGAGTATGGACAAAAAGCTATTCAACATATTTAACATCATTAGATGTTAGAAAAAATCTAATAGAGCTTAAAAAAAGAATTAAATATCTTAAAAAATACAAAAACAAGGCATCTTCAAAAGAAGAGTTAGATTCCTTATTGGCAAAAGAAGAGATATTAAAATCTCAATCGGCACAATTAAAAGATAACTACTCTGTACCTTTTTTTGAGTTAATCACTCCACCAGCTATTGACAAACAACCTGAAGTATCTAATCCATTTGATATTTTCACTGGAATTTCATATATTAAAAATATTAATGCTGATTTTGAAAACTATATGAAACACAAAAAAGAGCTAACAAAATTAATTAATTTTCTTAGACAAGAAGCTGAGATATATAGTGAAATTGAGAAGATTGATCCTGATGCTGATACATCATTAAAAGAGATGATAAATCAAAAATTAGAAAGATTTGAAAATGCCTTAGAAACAATGGTAGTAACTACTGATGTGTATAAAAAAAGAATTGAGGTTATGGAGGTAAATGTAAATAAAGATATAGAAGTTCAAACCTATAAACTTATGTTTATAGGTATTTTAATTTTTATTGTTTTTATTTTATTCTTTTTATTAAAACTTGCCGTTAAAAGATACTTTACTGACAGTGAACGATATTATATGGCAAATAAAGCTATAAATTTTAGTAACTATTTTTTAATCATTGTAATTATATTTTTTAATTATATTGAAAATGTTAGTTATTTTGTAACAATTTTAGGTTTTGCTTCAGCCGGTATCGCTATTGCCATGAAAGATTGGTTTATGAGTATACTTGGTTGGTTGGTAATTGTTTTTGGTGGAAGTATCCATGTTGGAGATAGAATACGTGTAGATATGGATGGTAAAGAGTTTGTAGGTGATGTAATGGATATTTCATCTCTTCGTATGACCATACTTGAAGATGTTACTCTAACCTCTATAATGTACAACAGAAGAGCTGGAAGAATTATATTTATACCAAATAACTTTATATTTACAAAGATGATTGCAAACTATACCCACTCATCTTTAAAAACTGTTTGGGATGGTATATATATAACTGTTACATTTGATTCTAATCATAAAAAAGCGATGCATATAGCTAAAGAGATAACAAGAAAATATTCTAAAGGTTATACAGATATAACAAGAAAACAACTAAATAAATTAAGAAGTGAATATAGCCTAAAAAATACAAATGTTGAACCGAGAATTTTTTCTTTTATTGAACCAAATGGTATATCTATAGATTCATGGTATTTGACAAATGCTTATGCCACATTAACACTTAGAAGCACAATTTCTGTAGAGATAGTAGAAGCTTTTAATAGAGAAGATGATATTTCCATTGCATATCCTACTCAAAATTTATATATTCAAAAAGATAGAAAAAAACCACCTTTTGATCCAAATGAAGGTGTTTCATGAGTGAATTTTATGAAAACTACTTATAAAAAAAAAGAAAATATGAAACCAAAAGTCTATTTTAAAACCTTTGGCTGTAGAACCAACCTTTATGACTCGCAGGCTATGGTTGGGGCTCTTAAAGATTATGAAGTTACTTTAAATGAAGATGAGGCTGATGTGGTGGTTTTAAATTCATGTACAGTAACTAATGGTGCTGATACACATGTACGCTCATATATTTCTCAGTTGGAAAAAAAATCAAATGCAAAGTTATTTTTAACTGGATGTGGGGCACATACAAAAGGTGAATCCCTTTTGAGAGAGGGGAGGATTCATGGAGTATTTGGTCAAAGTGAAAAATTAAAAATAGATACACTTCTTTCAAAAGAGAAACCATTTTATGAACTAGGTGATATAAATTATATTGATCAATCTATTGTTGATGACTTTGTAGGAAAAAGCAGAGCTTTTATAAAAATTCAAGAGGGTTGTGATTTTAGATGTTCTTATTGTATCATCCCTTTTGTGCGTGGAGATGCAAGAAGTATAGCTGAAGATAAAATTTTGGAGCAAATTACTAGACTTGCTTTAAATGGATTTGGAGAATTTATTTTAAGTGGTACAAATGTTGGAAGTTATGGTAAAGATACTAATACCTCAATGGCTAAACTTATGAAAAAAATATCTCAAATCAGAGGTGTGCGTAGAATTCGTCTTGGAAGTATAGAACCAATTCAAATAACAGATGAGTTTAAAGAAATTTTAGATGAAAGCTGGCTTGAAAAACACTTACATATTGCACTTCAACACACTTCACCAACAATGTTAAAGCTAATGAATAGGAGAAATATATATAATCAAGATAGGGAGCTTTTTGAATTTTTATCAGATAAAGGTTTTGCTATTGGTACTGATTTTATAACTGGACATCCAGGGGAGAGTGAAAGTATTTGGGATGAGGCTATTAAAAATATAAACCTGCTTCCACTGACGCATTTACATGCTTTTACTTATTCTAAAAGGGATAATACTCCATCATCTATTATGAAACCACAAATCAATGGTAAGTTGGCTAAAACTAGACTTCATGAGATCGAAAATATTGTAGAGGAGAAAAATTATAATTTTAGAAAAATTTTTAATTTACAACTTGAGGTATTGATAGAAAATAAAACAGGGGAAAACCTTTATCAAGGTTTTGATCAATATTTTAATAAAATTACTGTTAAATCAAATGAAGATTTAGTTGGAAACTGGATCAATGTATCAAATTATGATGTTCAAAAAGGAAATAATTATGCAGAGCTTTAAAACAAATAAAACAGCCCTTTATATTTCAGCATTTTTTGTAATAGTACTTGTACTATTCGCAATTTTTCGAGATAACTCACAAAATATAACATTAAACCAAGCAAAAAAGATTTTAAATGAAAAAAGTGTAAAAAGTATTATTGCTACAGAGGAATATATTTACCTTAAAACACAACACGAAGTTTTTAAACTGCCTATGACTCAAGTAAATCCAATGATGTTTAAAGATTATAAAGTTGAGGTTGGTAGTGAATCAAATGTTATTTTTTATCTTTTTATCTTTGTATTAATAATTGGGATTGGTTCATTAATAATAAGGTTATTTTTAAAAAATATGAATGAAAAAGTGACTGTACAAAAAAGCTCTTTAGTACCAAGTAGTATATCTACTGTAGAACCTATAAAAAGTGATGTAAAGTTTGATGATATTGGTGGAATCAGTGATGTTAAAGTTGAACTTGAAGAGATAATAGACTTTATGAGAAATCCTATAAAATACAAAAGTTTTGGTGCTCGTATGCCTCGTGGCGTTCTTTTGGTTGGACCACCAGGTGTTGGTAAGACTATGATAGTAAAAGCAGTTGCAAGTGAAGCAAATGTTCCATTTTTTTATCAAAGTGGTGCATCTTTTGTTCAAATCTATGTTGGAATGGGTGCAAAACGAGTGCATGAACTTTTTGTTGCAGCTAAAAAAAATGCCCCCTCAATTATATTTATTGATGAGATAGATGCAGTTGGGAAAAAAAGAGATGGACAAAGAAATGATGAAAGGGAGGCTACTTTAAATCAACTTTTAACAGAGATGGATGGATTTGAAGCTTCTAGCGGTGTGATTGTAGTAGCAGCAACAAATAAGATTGATGTTTTAGATGAAGCTCTTCTTCGCTCAGGTAGATTTGATAGACGTATATTTGTGGAGTTACCTACAAGGTTAGAAAGAGAGTCTATTTTATCAAAATATTTAGATAAAGTTCCACACGACTTAGATATATCACAAGTTGCAAATATGACGGTAGGCTTTAATGGAGCTTCATTAGCCGCACTTGTAAATGAAGCCGCACTACTTTGTATTCGCTGTAATGATTTACAAGTTACAATTGAACATATCCATCTAGTAAAAGATAAAGTTATATTTGGAAAGAAAAAACTTCAAATATTAAGTGAAAAACAAAAAAAATTTAGAGTTACTTATCAAGCGGCAAAAGCGATTACTGCTACATTTTACAACATACCGTTTGAAAAATTGATGTTAAGTAATGAAAAATTAACTCCAGAAACAAATGAACCATATATAAAATATGAACTTGAAAACAGAGTAAGAATGCTTTTATCTGGTATGGTGGCGTGTGGGGTTAAATATGGTGAGCATTCAAGTGATGCAAAGGTAGATTTAGACCAAGCAAAAGGGCTTATATCAAAAATGGTAAATGATTATGGCATGGCATCATCTTTGATTAAAAATGATAATGAAGAGGAACTTATGATACGTAAGTTATATACGGAAACAGGTACATTTTTAGAATCTGCTCAAGCTGTTATGAATAGTGTAGAAAATGACTTATATGAAAATGAGAGCATCACTAGAAAAAGTGTTAAAGCGTATATAGATGAAATTCTTTAGTGGTTTTTCACTAAAAAATGAATCTTATCTATTTGATAAGTATATTAAAGATAATGCCTATAGTGTTTGTGGATTTAGTTATGGAGCTATAAAAGCTTTTGAGTATACTAAGAAGCAACTCGAATGTGGAAACAGAATAGATACCTTGCAACTATTTTCACCAGCTTTTTTTCAAACTAAAGAGGCTAAGTTCAAAAGATTACAGTTGCTTTCTTATAAAAAAAATGAGACTTTATATCTACAAAATTTTATAAAATCTTGTTTTAGCCCATATGATAATAAAATAATAGAACATAAAAATACTACTTATAATGAACTAGAAGAGTTGTTAGGTTATAGTTGGGATATATCTCAGTTAAAAGAGTTAGAGAGTAGGGGTGTAATAGTTGAAGTCTATTTAGCTCAAGATGATGCTATTATTGATGTTGATGCTGCTAGAGAGTTTTTTCTAGAAGTTAGCACAGTCACATATATAAAAAATGCAAATCATTTTTTACAAATAAACTAAAAAAATAACAAGGAAAAATATATAGATGAGTAAAATAAAAATAGGCGTAATAACGGCAAGTGATAGAGCAAGTAAAGGAATTTATGAAGATATAAGTGGGGTAGCAATTCAAGATACAATGAAAGACTACCTGTGTAGTGAATTTGAGATAGTATATAGATGTATCCCAGATGAGCAAGATATATTAGAAAACACTATGAAAGAGTTGTGTGATGAAGAGGGGTGTTGTTTAGTTGTTACAACAGGAGGAACTGGACCAGCTCTTCGTGATGTAACACCAGAAGCTACTGAGAATGTGTGTGAGAAAATGATGCCAGGTTTTGGTGAGCTTATGCGTCAAGTAAGTCTTAAGTATGTTCCTACAGCAATTCTATCAAGACAAACAGCTGGAATAAGAGGAAAATCTTTGATTATAAACTTGCCGGGAAAACCAAAATCAATTCGTGAGTGTTTAGATGCAGTTTTTCCAGCAGTACCATACTGTATAGACTTAATAGAGGGTCCATATATTGAAACAAATGAGGAAGTTATTAAAGCATTTAGACCAAAGCAAAAATAAAAAAC
>JAMOMX010000322.1 GCA_027066935.1 Sulfurimonas sp.
CATTTTATTTAATTGGATCATCACAAGAAGTCATAAAAAATACTGTTCTAAAACTTCAAAAAGAGTTCTTATATGTCGATATTGTAGGCTATAGAGATGGTTATCTGAAACAAGGTGATAAGGAAAAACTTATTGAAGAATTACATACAAAAAAGCCAGATGTTGTTTTTGTGGCACAGGGTAGTCCAAGACAAGAATATTTTATGGAAGAGCTAATAAAAGTTCATTCTGCGCTCTATATGGGATTAGGAGGCAGTTTTGATGTCTATTCAGGCTTCAAGAAGCGAGCACCAAAGATTTTTATAGATTTACATGTAGAGTGGCTATATAGGCTTTTAAAAGAGCCGACACGCATTAGTAGACAGCTAGTTTTGGTGAAGTTTATAATACTATTAAAATTAGGAAAACTATAGAGTGAGAGTTATTTATCAATTAAATGAAAACTACAAACATATTGATATCTTTGCTACCGAAGAATTTTTAAAATCACGAAGCAGTAGTTATGGTTGGTTTGTAACCGAAAAATTCATATTACCTTTTATAGTAGATAAAAAGTTATTTTTTAGAAGAATAGTCTTTACAACGGAATGTATACCTCTACTAGAGAATGTTTCTCATCTAGATGAAAAGATTTTTTTAGATCGAGTAATAGAAAAATGTAAAAAAGAAAATTTATGTGATTTTATTTACAAGGCTCAGGCAAATGCATTGTTTAATATCTGTCCTGAGAATTCAGAGTGTATTGAGTGGGGATCTTATATTGTGGATATAGCATCTAGTCATGAAAATATTTTTAATAATATACATGCTAAGCACAGAAATAGAATTCGTCATGCAGAAAAGCATGGGGTGATTGTTCAAGAAACAGACAATATTGTTCAGGTTTATGAAATAATTAAACAGACATTTACGCGTCAAAAAAAACTGCTTTATCCATCATTGGCATATTTGCAAAAACTTAAAGATAATTTACAAGAGCATATTGTTTTTTTTGAAGTTTTAAAAGATAATGAACTACAAGGAGTCTCCGTAATTATTTTTGATAGCCAAATAGCCTATTGTATCTACGCAGGAAGTATAAAAAAACCTTTTTCTGGAAGTCTGGCACTTATGCATTATAAAGCAATGATGTTCTTTAGTAGTAAAAAACTAAAAGCATATGATTTTATGGGTGCGCGTATTGATGTTAGTAAAGGAAGTAAGTTTGATGGAATTCAGCGTTTTAAAAAGCGCTTTGGAGCAGAATTGAAACAAGGATATGCATTTCAAGTAATAATAAAACCATTAAAGTTTAAATTCTTCAATATTTTAGTTAAAATATATTTTAAAGTCAAAGGCAGTGAGTTTGAAGATATACTTAAGCAAAACTCTAAAGTAAATAAATGAATATTTTTATTACACTAGATTATGAAATGTTCTTTGGCACTAAGTTTGGTAATTTAACAACATCTATTATTAAACCAACAAGACAGCTATTGAATATAGCAAATAGACATAATATTAAGATGACTTTTTTTGTTGATATAGGGTACATTATAAAACTTAAACAGTATAAGGGGCAATATGAAATATTGGAGGAAGACTATAGACTTATTACGAAGCAAGTGAAAACTCTTATTTCTTATGGGCATGATGTACAGTTGCATATACATCCACATTGGGAAGATTCATCTTTTGATGGTTCTCAATGGAATATAGTGACACAGCGCTATAAACTTCATGATTTTTCTGATAATGAAATTAAAGATATTGTTTTTAGATATAAACAAGAGTTAGAAGAGTTAACAGAACATAAAATATTTACATATCGTGCAGGGGGATGGTG
>JAMOMX010000323.1 GCA_027066935.1 Sulfurimonas sp.
TAATTTTTTTCCTAGAAATCAAAAGGGAGTTGCAAGTTTTTTTGAAAGAGTGGTATCTAGTAATCATGAAGAATTAGTAAAAAATATTCAAAAAATTAAAACTGATCTAAATTTAAATGATTGGGGCACATATTTATTGGTTTTAGAGCTATCTAAACAGGTATATACACAACAAGATAATATAAAACTTTTTAGTTGGTTTATCTTTAATAAACTAGGCTATGCTGTAAAAGTAGGAATTGTAAATAAACATATAGTACTTCTTCATTACTCAAAAAAAATTATCTACTCTACACCTAACTATAGCTTTTCAAAGAAAAAATTTTATGCATTGTCTCACTACAATAAGGGGAGTATTGGTAGACTTTACACATATGCTCAAAATTATCCTGGTTCTGATAAGCCTTTGGATCTCTCTTTAAAATCACTTCCAAATTTTGTAGAAAATAAGCAACATAAAAATTTGAGTTTTATCAACAATGGAGAAAATATAAAAATTGAATTTAGTTATAACAAGAATTTAATTGATTTTATGGCTACATATCCTCAAGCTAATTATGAGACATATTTTAATGCACCACTTGAAAATGAAACATATACTCAGATAGCAAAAGGGCTAAAGAAACATATAGATGGCAAGAAAATCAGTGAAGCGATGAATTTTGTACTTCATTTTGTGCAAAAATCTTTTATATATGAGGTAGACAACCAACAGTTTGGACGTGAAAAAGTTATGTTTGCTCAAGAAACACTTTATTTTAATAGATCTGATTGCGAAGATAGAGCTATACTTTTTTCATATTTAATTAAAGAGTTGTTTGGGGTTAGTGTATTAGGAGTTAAATATAAAGACCATATGACTACTGCTCTTTACATTCCAATTGATGGAGATACTATTAAGGTTAACTCAAAAAGATTCGTGATAGCTGACCCTACATACATTAACGCTAATATTGGTCAAAGTATGCCAAAATACAAACCAATGAAACCAGATAGTTTTATTATACTTGATAGACAAGCAGGAAATATATAATGTTAAAAGAAGATTTATCGAATGAGTTTTATGTTTATGTAGATATATTAACTGGGTTAGAAAATAGATATGCTTTTTTTGAATACCTTAAATCAAATTCAATGGCTAGTTTATGTCTAATTAACTTAGACAATTTTTCTAGTATAAACAATTCTTATGGGTATAAAATTGGAGATGAGCTTTTAATAGAGGTTGCAAAATTATTAAAAAAAATAAAACTTGATAATTCCACTTTATTTAAAAATTACGGTGATGAATTTTTTATTGTATTGGATAAAACTGTAGATAAAAGCGAACTACTAATGCTTTGTGAATCTTTAATATCTTTTTTTAATCATACAGAAATTTATATTAAAGAAATTGATTTTGATATAAAAGTATCTATCAGTATTGGTGCTTCTATTGCAGGTGGTGCTGATAGTTTAAAACAAGCAGAATTTGCTTTATCTGAATCCAGAAAATATCATAAAAATTCATATCTTCTCTATGATTCAAATGCAAAATATGTAATAAAAAAATTGGAATTAGAGATATGGATAAACAAAGTAAAAGAAGCATTGGAAGAGGAAAGAGTAAATGCTTTTTTTCAACCAATAATAAACAATAAAACAAATAAAGTTGAAAAATTTGAGTGCCTAGCAAGGATAAAAGAGGAAGAAAACATTATCTCACCTTATCTATTTATGCAAGCAACTATAGAATCAGGTTTAATGGTTTTGTTTACAAAAACAATGATTAAACAAAGTTTTAAAAAATTTAGTGATAATTCATTTGAATTTTCTATAAATATAACTGGAAATGACTTTCAATCAGAATATTTAGAAATTTTTTTAACTGTTAATGCAAAAAGATACAACATTGATCCATCTCGTGTGGTTTTAGAGATTTTAGAAGATATCACTATGCTAAATGATAATAAATTATTAGTACAAATTAATAATTTGAGAAAACTAGGCTTTCAGATTGCTATAGATGATTTTGGAGCTATGAATTCAAACTTTTCAAGACTTTTAGAGATAAGTCCTGATTATTTAAAAATTGATGGTATATTTATAAAAAATATTTGTTCAAGCAAAAAAAGTCAAATAATAGTAGAAGCAATTGTACATGTTTGTAAACAAAGCAACATTAAGGTTATTGCAGAATTTGTCCACTCTAAAGAGGTTCAAGAAAAAATTTTAGAACTTGGAATTGAATATTCTCAAGGGTATTATTTTAGTGAGCCAACTAAAGAGTTGGTTACTAGTTTTTAGTTTGTTCGATGTTATATAAACTATAATTACAATCTCAACTTTTTAAGCAAAGTGACTTTCCTGCAATAGATTTAAAACCAGCTTTAAGTTTTAAACATTTTGACACTGTATCACAAATAAGGGGTTTTACATGAAGATACGGGTATATTATGAATACACTTTTATTCCGAGAACTTCCGAAAATTGTGGGAGATAAAGGCTTATCTTTGAAATTAAGTGAAGTTTAGTGACCGTATTTGGTACCGTTTTTAGCTATTTAAAGAGTGAACTGTGATTTCCAACTTGAACTAATGCCAGTTCTAAAATATCATCATTTATTTTATATATTAAGAGTAAATCTGGTTTTACATGACACTCTCTTAAATCTTTAAAATTTCCAGTTAGTTTATGATCTTTATATTTTTCATCAAGTTCATTGTTTTGAGTAAGCAAAATAATTACCTCTTTTAAAAGTTCTCTATCACTAATAGTTAATTTTTTATATTGCTTTTTAAATGAAGATGTCCTAAATATAGAATACATTAGGAATCTAAATCTTTAAATAGTTCATCTGTGGTGTTAAAGCTTTTTCCTTTTTTAGTTTCAAGTTCTTCAATAGAATTTTTAAACTCTTTTGTAGGTATCTTCACATCAAATGGTAAGCCTTTATTCGCCACAACCATACTTGTAAAGATATTAACGGCTTCAGTAAAATTGAGACCTAAACCTTTCAGTATCTCTTTGGCTTCTGCAAATTTATCTTCATCTAGTCTCAAACTTGTTTGTACTTTACTCATAACAGATCCTTTGTATAATTATACACCATGTGGTATATTAAGTCAATATTGATATAATATGTTTCATACTAAGTTTATTAGTTCAGTCATTCTCAGTTTGAGTGGGAATCTAATATAAAATGCGGTAAATGAAACAGCCGTGTAATAAGAATATAAGAAATCAGTATCTTAGCTCAAAAAGCAGATAATGACTTAAATCCCTTAAAATAGGAATAAAACAGATGAAAATTTGTGTTTATTATGAAGACTCTTCTATTCCTAAAACTTCATCATTTATTTTATATATTAAAAGTAAATCTGGTTTAAAATGACATTCTCTTAAATTTTTTATTTAAATACCTACCTTTTAATGGGGATTGGTATTAATTCAACTCTATGAGATAAATGAATTATTTTGTCTAAAATTGCATCTGCAATAGTGTTTGTTTTCTGTATAATTACACCAACAAATAATCAAAACAGCTTTCAGTTTCAAAATATTTAGTGATCAATTTAGTGTCGCTATATCTTAAAAAGCACAATAGTAACGTATATAAAGGGGTTTAGCATGAAGATTAGGGTGTACTATGAAGATACAGATACTGGAGGGGTCGTTTACCATTCTAATTATTTAAATTTTTGTGAAAGAGCTAGAAGTGATGCTTTTTTTAAGATAGGAAAAACTCCTGTTTTAGAAAATGGACACTTTGTTGCTAGAAAACTTGAGGCGGATTATTATTCAAGTGCTAAACTTGGAGATGAACTAGAAGTAATTAGTAAGCTCTTTGAGATGAAAAGTGCTTCGTTTATACTTAAGCAATATATCTACAAAGATTCTAAAATAATTTTTGAATTAAAAATCACTTTAGTTTATATAAATTTTGAAGCAAGGCCTCAAAAGCTAGGTGAATTAAAAAAGTTTATTAGTTCACTATTTGAAAGGTGAAAAATATTTTATAAATCTTGTTTTAGATGGCTGTAGCAACTCAATGGGGTATAACATTTGGTTGTCTTTCATATCTATTTTGTATTGTCTATCTTGATTTGTGATTTTAGTAAAAAAAAGATCTATTCCAACAGTAGTTGTATAGTTTATCCAGTCATATACAATGTCATTTCCAAGTAAGTAGTTTGTTTCAATAAATATAGAGTTATGATGTGTAATAGAGTTCGCAATAATCATTTTATCCCTATCAGTATATTGAGTAAGTGAAAGTATTAATGGATCGTAGTTTATCTGCGTTGAAAGCACATTTGTAGCATTTACATCATACATAGTTAGCTGTGACATAATCATTGAGCTTTTAACTATTGGCGTATTTATAAAAATTGAACCCTTTACAATTTTTTCATTTTCAAAAAGTTGTTTTTCAAGATTTGTGGTCCATTTCGGAATTGAAAATTTAACTACACTTAAGTTTCTGTCATCAACTAAATTTTCTACATTGTTTTCATAAAAAAAAGAATCATCATCATCTTCAAAATAAACATTTTCAAAATAATCACTTTGAATAGGTTTATTCATAAAACTTACCTCTTCATATTGAGATAATTTTTTACCAATAGGGGTATTATCATAAAAAATCACTAAAGGTGACACTGTCTCTTTTAGAAGCACATCTATCTGTGCTTTATAATCAATACCGCCAAAATATATATTATGTGCTGAAGTATTTAGATCGTTTTTATTTATAGTTGGAAAGTATAATTCTTGAGTTGGCTTTAATGATACAAAAGTTTGAGCCCCTTCTTGGGTAAATGGTGCAATTATATAATTAAACCCATCTTCTTCAATTTGTTCAAGTGCCATTAAGATATCCTCAAGATTTTCACTTTCTATATTGTAAGTTTTCAATTCAAAACTTTGATTTCTTGCAATTAAGTACGCAAAAGAGGCATTTGTTGTTGAAGCAGCATATCTACCAATTTTTTTATATGGTAAAAGTAAAGCGATCTTCAATTCATCACTTCTTATTTGTGAACCTATATTAAATATAGAGACACTCATCATCCTTATCTCCTCTTGCTCTTCATCTTCAAGTTGTTTATTTGCATGTGAAAGAAATGAAAACATCACTTCATTATCAAGATAGTCTTGCATACAATCTTCATTGCAAGGGTAAGGATCAAGATTTTGTATATATGTTTTTGGTAGTGGTACACTAGACAACAAATAACTTTTTCCAAAAGCCACTACTGATAAAAATGTTAAAATTGATAATATTACTTTCATAAATAACTCTTTATAGTTTTTAAATCATTAAATGATGTTTTTTTATTTTCAGGATTTCTAAGTAAATAATTAGGATGTTCTATAGGTATTAGCTTATAATTTTTGAAATCTATAACATGGCCCCTAACATTTTGAAAATCTTCATCTTCATCTATAATTTTAGCATAAGCATCTTTGCCTAAGGTTACAATTATTTTTGGCTTGATAAATTCTATTTGAGAATAAAGATAATTTTTGCAAGATTCCCATTCTGATGAAGATGGTGTATTGGAGTTTAGAGTTTTGCATTTTATAGCATGTGTAAAATATACTTCATCAATATTTAATTTTAAAACTTTTTCTATCATATCTTTTAGCATTTTTCCTGAACGACCTGTATAATAGCCATTTGTACTATCGTCATTTGAAGATACACTAAAATCAATTATCATTAAATTGGCATCTGTATCTCCATAACCACACATACTTTGATTTCTTGATTTACTTAAGTCACAAAGGTGGCATGAAAAAATATTATTATTTAATTCCTTCATGCTTAAAGGTTTTTCATTAAACATGTTTTCATTGATAGAAAACTGATCAATATATTTAAATCCAATTGATTTTAGTAGATATAAATTTTGTAGTAATGCTAAATTTTGATATGATTTCAAGAATAACCTTAGTTTAATATAAGTATATATAAAAATCGGTTAATTATTTCTTTATAAAAGATTGTTATGGTTTTGGGGTATCCCCTCTTTTATACTCTTTTTTTTGATGGCAAATAGGATTACAAGAACCACCATCTAGCGTTTTTAAATATTTCAAATTAAATTTAGCTCTTCCAAAATTTGTTTTTTCTTTTAACAACGGAATATCATCTTTTACAGCATGAAATTCATGACAAGTCCCACAAGTTATAGATGAATTTTGCACATGAATAGTGTGTAAGTTTTTATCTTTATTTCTAAATTTAGTAAAAGTTGTAGTAAATCTTTGAGTTATTTTTTCACTATCATGACAATTGAAACATAAATAATTTTCTGGTTTGAATTTTGCAGTACTTTTTTCAGGATATTTACCCCTAAGCATTCTTGGATTATTAGAGCCGTGTGGATTATGGCAACCTGTACAATCTCCAGCGATTATTGGGCCATGCCATTTATCATTGTTTTTTAAGTGTTCTTCCATATTTAAAAGAGGTTTTCCATCTTCATCTCTAATAAGTGTTTTGTTGTGACAAGAGAGACAAAGCTCTTTAGTGCTATCTACTCTTAACATTTTAGGTCTTGTAGTTCCGTGAGGATCATGACAAGCAAAACATCCTCCATTAGCTGCATCAATTGCGCCATGTTTATTTTTAGAGTTTTTTATCCATTGTGCTTTTTCGGTATGACAACCTAAACAAAGATCTGCTCTTTTATCTGCTTTAAGTCTGTATTGAATATCACCAGAATGTGGATCATGACAACCTGTACATGATTGTTTTACAGGTGGGTGTACATTTTTATCTTCTTGAAGAAGTATCTCTTTTGAAGTATGACAAAAGACACATAATTTAGGACCATTTTCCATTCTTAGTAATTTATCATTATTGTTATAAAAACTATGACAATTATTGCAAGAACCCATTTTTACAGGTATGTGAAAATATTTTTTATTTTTACCCATATCGTGACACTCTACACAGTTACTACCATCTTCTTTGGAGTGCTCATAAGTATTGGTTTTTATTTCAGCCTGCAAACAAGCAAAACCAAAAAAAAGAAAAATTATTAATATTGAGTTTTTCATCTTATTTATTACCTAATTGTCATTTTAGTTAGTATAAAAATCATATGATTTTTTTACGGGAGAATTATAACTTAATTTTAGATTTTAAAGCAAAAAATTATTTTTTTAACTCTTTTAAAACCTCATAAGCTTGATTTATCTCTTGAGTTTTGGCAGTAGCTTCTTCTATATATGTTGCATCTTTATCTTGAGATTTTATAATATCGGGATGATATTGACGCACAAGCTTTCTATATGTTTTTTTAATGGTACTAATATCATCACTCTCCTTTACCCCTAAAATTTCACAAGCTTCTTGAAGATTAATGGTTTGTTTTTTATTTTTTATCATATTTTCAAACTTAGAGACCATTAATCTGTATTCATCAAGAGTAATATTCAACTCATACACAATTTCTTTTAAAACTCTATCCTCATCAGAGCCAATTTCATTATCTATAAACGCAAGTTGAATTAAAAACTCTACAAATTGCATTCGCTTGAATTTACTACGTCCAAGTAACTTATTTAAAAGTTGCGCTATCTCTTTTGTGTTGTCATCTCTCTCTTTTTCTTCATTAAAAATTTCTTTTAAAATATTTTTTACTTTATCTTTATTTGGAAATATTTTAGAAATATCATCAAACATGATTCCTATGAGCTGTGCCTCTAGCTCCTGTATCCTTCCATCTGCTTTTGCAACTTTTGCAACAAGTGCAATAAAGAGTCCCAATTCACTCTTTCTAAATAATTCTTTGGAACTTGCAATTTTTTTTAACTTGTTTTTGATATATACTTTATATAGTTTAAATGCAACATATATAGAAGCTATGACGGAGAGTGTTACCAAAATATTTACGATAAATATATAGTAAAATAGTATCAATATTATTGATATTAGTGCCCATTTTTTAAATTGAATCATTTTATCTCGTTTATTATGTTTTGGTATTAGATTTCTTACTTTTTGGGCTTTTATCATTCTGTTCTTGACACAGAATCTAGTTTTTAAGGCTATGCAAGAAGGTTAGTTAATAAGATGCTATAAAGAGCTCTATAGCTCTTTATAGTTATTCAGTTACTTCTATAGCAACCTCTGTAGATTCCCAAATACCATGTTTGGTACAATAGCCGTGTGCAGTTAAACGCAATTTTTTACCAGTTGGTCTGATGTTGAAAGTTACTTCAGTATGAGATTTTTCATTTCCTAATGTACCTGGAATAAAAGTAGTCATTGCTAATTTAGTATCACCATTAAAAAGAGTGATACTTTCAATATAATGGTCAAAATCATCTGGATGAGTATATTCTTGTCCCATTTTTACATTAACAGCAAGCATTTCACCTTTTTTAGCAGTACCATTAACCGTTATAAATGGAGAGTGTCGGTCTATTAAATCTTTTTTAGCTTCACGCTCTACATTATCTATATTTTCGTATTTATTAATCTTTGGCATTTTCTATCCTTTAGTTTTTTTAATTTTAGTATTGTACCTACAAAAATGTTAACAAATATATAAATGAGAGTTTATTTATCTTATTTAAGATATATTTAAATTTATGATTTTTTAACATATAAATGGATAAAATCGCGCTAACATAATCATAAAAGAGTATACAATGCTAAAATCACTATTGATAGAGATAGGTGTAGAAGAGCTTCCAGCAATTCCACTTTTAAAAGAGTTAAGAAATATTGAACGCAAATATGTAGATATTTTAGAAAAACATACACTTTTGGGTGAATTTGAATTTTATTATACACCTCGTCGTTTAGTTATTTGGCATCCAGAATTTAAGACATCTCAAGATGATAGTGTTGAGGAGTTTTTTGGTGCTCCTGTTGCTGTTGCATTTAAAGATGGAGTTGCTACTCCTGCTGCAAAAGGTTTTGCTAAAAA
>JAMOMX010000324.1 GCA_027066935.1 Sulfurimonas sp.
TAATCTTCTCTATTTTTTCAAAGAGATTACACCGACGTTGCAGCAAATACCTGTTTAGTTTTAACCGGATTTCTCCAGATAAAAGCTCGCAATTTTACTGAAAAACCTCTTAATTTTTGCTTTTTTTAAGAAATGTTCACCATATGACGTATTGGTTATATCTCTGTCTTTTTGAGTATTGTGCCATTAGAATCAAGCAATTGCAGTTGTATACGAAATGTACTCTTCGCATCTTTTTTATAGGTATAGCCAATGAGTACCTTGCCGTCAGATCGTTCTTTTAGAATAGGCAGTGTTTCAAGCTGTTGTGTCCATAGCAGTTTTAAGTTTTTATCAACTTTAAAAATGAATGCCTCTATTTAGTAAGAAATTTTTAAATTAGTCATTGATTTTTTCAATAATGCTTTTATATTCACCATCTTTTATAATATAAGAAATATATTTATTGCCTAAAAAATAGAATACGCTTGGGTACAACATATTGGTTCGTATATTTGAGAATACTAAGTGATATTTCCTCTTGGTTCTAGGAAATAATAAATAAGCTTTTTCCTCTTCTTTTAGCAAAAATCCTACATTGGTTTCATCCATGAGTACTAAAGGATAGAATGTTGGTGATACGATATCGAGTGTATCTAACTTAATGCCAAATTTGAAATTTTTATCTATTTGGTATGAAGTAATCGCTACAGTATTTTTATTTTTACCTTTAGTAATACCAATGACTTCTAATGTAGTATTCACATCAATAAAAGCTGGAAAAAAGGCAAGAGGTATGTTATCTACCAGTACATCTACAACACCATTAATTGCTTTTACTTCAAATAATCCAAAATATACCTGATCGTTTTTAAACGCATTACCTGAAATATATATTTTGTTATCTATATTTGTCAATGTCATTATGATGAAATCAGTTGTTTCATATAACAAAGAGTATTGCATATTACCTTCACTATTCAACACAATAGCTAGTAATACGGAATGAAAAGGATTTTCTTTTGAGCGCATTAACAAAATATTTTTGTCATGGAATTTTTCAAATTTAATTGGTATAAACCCTTTATATTTTTCTAATGACATCACCTCTTGTTGCTTTTTACTATTGACATGCATTATCTGAGGTACCGTTTCATTGTCTTTACGTAATACAACAGGGAATAAAAGTGAGTTGTCTTCAAGTAATAGTGTTAGATTATAACCCTCAAAAGGAAAAGAAAACGGGGAAGAGTCACAATACTGCATTATTTTTGTAACATTGTACTCATTGAAATGTAACTTGAAAACTTCTATACAATGTGATGTTGTTTCTCCCAAAAGATAAGCGTATTCATTGTCAATTTTAATGATTTTTCCAATATCACTATGATTAATATCGAGTTGAATGGTGTTTGATATTTTAAGATTTTTGTCTATTTCAAGAAGTTTGATAGGGTGGTTTTTATCTCTGTTAGCAACATCAATATAGTTGCAGACACTTACGATAGACGTATTGATTTCAATAGGTTTTGTACAAATACTATTAATAGACAAAATACTGTTATTTGCTTGTAGTAATACAGAAACAGTTAGAAAAAATACGTATTTTAGTACTCTATTTAGCATATGTCACCGTTCCTTTGAACACTACATGTAAAAGAAAACCCCTGCCATTTACATGTAAATTTTTACTAAAATGATGCTGTCAACAGCGGTATCAGCACTGCCGTAATAATGCCAAGAAGAACTATTCCCATCACCGCAATATAAACCCAAATAACCCACTGATGGTATCCGCCGACATAGCGCATGGTCTCAATACGTTTTTCTTCAT
>JAMOMX010000325.1 GCA_027066935.1 Sulfurimonas sp.
ACTTTATGAATCAATGGGAGAGTATGAAAAAGCTTTACCTCTTTTTAAAAATTCTCTAAAAATAAGTGAAGAAGTGTTAGGTAAAAACCATCCCGACACAGCTGCAAGTTATAATAATTTAGCAGGACTTTATGAATCAATGGGAGAGTATAAAAAAGCTTTACCTCTTTATAAAAATTCTCTAAAAATAAGTGAAGAAGTGTTAGGTAAAAACCATCCCGACACAGCTGCAAGTTATAATAATTTAGCAGTACTTTATTTCAATACTAAAGATTTTCAAAATGCTTATAAGTATATGCACAAAGCTGTTGCAATTTTAGATAGAGTATTGCCTGCTAATCATCCTCATTTGTTAAGTTCAAAACGAAACTTAGTGACGATTAAGGGTAAATTAAAATAGAAATAAACTAAAATTCCAACGGAATTCAAGGGAATTGACGAGCTGATCTGTTGGCTTATTGTCACTTGGATACTTTGGCAATGGTTCGGATATTGGAGAAGTTAGAAAACATTTCAGAATAAAATAAAAATCAAAGTTCCGTAGGGTGGATAAAATCCACCTTATATATCTCTAACAATAAACACGGTAGGATTTTCCCACCCTACACACTTAAATCTTTAAATATCATATAATTATGATATACTTCTTATATGAAATGTGAATATGATGAAAATAAAAGCTTATCAAACAAGCAGAAGCATGGCATTGATTTTGAGGAAGCTAAAGCAGTATGGAGTGACGACAGACTTCTTGAAATCAAAACATCATTTTCACTAGAGGAGAGGTATATTAATATTGGTAAAATTCATAATAAGTTTTACACAGTTGTTATAACTTATCGTGGGGAAATTATCAGAATTATCTCTGCAAGAAAATCAAGAAAAAAGGAGATTGAACTTTATGAAAGCTAAAGAATTTGATAAAATTTTTGATGAAAATGAGGAAGATATTGTAGAGTATCTTGACTTGTCAACTGCAAAAAGGGTAAACCTTGAACCTAAAAGAATCAATATTGATTTTCCTACTTGGATGGTAAAAAAGCTTGATGAAGAAGCACAACATATAGGGGTGAGTCGTCAAGCTATTATCAAAACTTGGCTAGCTGATAAACTTATGGAACTCAAATACCAAAAAGCGATCCTATAACAAAATAAAGGTACACTATCATTTATAAAATTGATGAATAGACAATAAAAATTCTTGATATTTTCAAGTGGTAAGACAAATAAACCTTGTCATACAAACAAGACTATGATAAAATCCTATCTCAAATACTCAAGATAAAAGTCAAATTCGACTACTAAAAAAGCCCTCTTGAGAAAGAGAAACCAAGTGCTACCTTATCTACATGTCTATTATAATCAATAAGACTTTCACCATAACCACTAAAAAACTTAACATACCAAAATGAATCTTTAGCATATGGAAGTGGTAAAGACCAATCAACTATTAAAGCTCCTTTATTATCGTTAAAATGTAAATTATTGCGTAGCAGTAAACTAAATTGTTGTTTTTTATATAGATAAGATATAGAGATATCACCATACCCCATATAATCCGTAATATCAGGGTTGTCATCACCATCTAAGTCTGTTGGGGAGACTTTATCATCTTCTTGGATACGATGCCACATACGAAAATATGTAAAAAGGTTTCCAGATTGCCACATGCTTCCAAGATAGATACGATTCCAAGACCTTGATTGTAATTTTGAACGACCATTTGATTCATGGACAAAACCTAAACGAACACCTTTTAGACCACTTATTTTATCTATATTTTCAGGTGTAGGAAAAGTGATAAATAT
>JAMOMX010000326.1 GCA_027066935.1 Sulfurimonas sp.
ATGATACTGCTACAGACAAAAAGTTTGCAATGCCATCTAAAGTATCTGATGATGCTAAAAAAATCTATAAACTTATGGATGTACCTATTGCAACCAAACCATCAATCTTAAAATAATCAAGCAGCTGTAGTGCCTAAAATAAAATTTAAAGTCCGTAATATAGGCTTTTCTTTGGAATTTATGTCCTAAGTCGGGTCCCCATTTGATATAATTTTTTAATTCATTTACACCATCTACCGTAGCTTTAACCTACTTTCAAATCCCCATTTGATATAATTTGTTGTCCATCAACTAGTGCGCTTTGTCGGCTTTAACCTACTTTCAAATCCCCATTTGATATAATATAAGTTTGATGTAAGTGCATTTATCACGGCTTTAACCTACTTTCAAATCCCCATTTGATATAATGAAGAAATATATCTCTCTCACCTCTTTGTGGCTTTAACCTACTTTCAAATCCCCATTTGATATAATTAAGCTTAACGAATGGAAGAATGGCGTCTGGCTTTAACCTACTTTCAAATCCCCATTTGATATAATAAAGCTGTTATCTCAATGGCTGCTGCTTATGCTTTAACCTACTTTCAAATCCCCATTTGATATAATTAGGAGTTTGTTACTAGTTCATTTAAAATTGCTTTAACCTACTTTCAAATCCCCATTTGATATAATTTGATATTGATACAATATCAAACAATATATGCTTTAACCTACTTTCAAATCCCCATTTGATATAATAACTTTTGGCAAGCATAGTAGCTACTTAGGCTTTAACCTACTTTCAAATCCCCATTTGATATAATCTATTAATTCTTTTTGCCCTAGTGGGTCATGCTTTAACCTACTTTCAAATCCCCATTTGATATAATGCTACTGTTGAGCGAAGTGCTATGATTGAGGCTTTAACCTACTTTCAAATCCCCATTTGATATAATTGAAGTCAGCAATTGAATCTTTTTCAAAAGCTTTAACCTACTTTCAAATCCCCATTTGATATAATTCCAGCCATTACTGCTAATTATTACTACTGGCTTTAACCTACTTTCAAATCCCCATTTGATATAATACTTTGAAAAATTAGCAACACACCAAGTCAGCTTTAACCTACTTTCAAATCCCCATTTGATATAATAGTTCCGCTTCAAGTTTTACAGTAAGTGGAGCTTTAACCTACTTTCAAATCCCCATTTGATATAATCAATTATATAAGACAATGCCTGCAAAAATGCTTTAACCTACTTTCAAATCCCCATTTGATATAATAGTACAGAAGTTAAATATCCATGCTTAATAGCTTTAACCTACTTTCAAATCCCCATTTGATATAATTTCTTCATACCCCAAAGCTTGGTTTACCGTGCTTTAACCTACTTTCAAATCCCCATTTGATATAATTCTCATCCCTAGACTCTTACAATAGTGCTGCTTTAACCTACTTTCAAATCCCCATTTGATATAATCCTGTAAGTGAGCGAGTTGAGAAACTTAGTGCTTTAACCTACTTTCAAATCCCCATTTGATATAATGCTGTCATTGCAAGCCCACCGAGGATAGTAGCTTTAACCTACTTTCAAATCCCCATTTGATATAATCCTCTTTGTGTGAGAGATACGATGTAGGCAGCTTTAACCTACTTTCAAATCCCCATTTGATATAATACTACTTCTTAAAGTCCTTTACAGTAGGACTTTTGAAGTATTTTTTACTTCAAAAAACCATCACGGTTTGTACTTGCTCTCTTACTTTTTTCTCTGGTTTTTCTCGATAATTTTCTATAATTATCATATTTTTATATTGTTCCTCAGTAATTTTAAGCACTCTTATTGATCCATTTAATGGTGCATATTGCTCTATTTTTTTCTCATATTTTTGTGAAATTACTAAACTTCTGCAAAATCTTATATAAATAGAGTATTGAAACATTATAAACCCTAATTCAAAAAGTTTTTTTCTAAAATTACGATATTTTTTTAAATCTTTTTTAGTCTCTGTTGGCATATCAAACATAACAAATAAAACCATTTTTCTATACCCACTTATTGCACTATTTTTATTTTTCATTCTATTATAAGAGTAAAAAGTTCAATATTCTCTCTTTTATTTAAACAAAAAGATTGATATGAAGAAACAATATTTTTTATAGCTTCATTTACTGAGGTAATTTGATTTTTAGAAGTTTTTACTTTTATGTATAGTAATCCAACTAAGTCTTGTTTATTTTTTGATGATACAGGATTATTCTTACTAATATTATTTAAAACATATTTATCTACTACTGGTCTAAATGGCTCTATTAAATCATCCGCAAGATTAAAAGCGTTAAGCTCACTGGAGTGCCACATGCCAAAAGATGGATTTAATCCATACGCTATAATATGTCTCGCTATTGAGCTTCTTATAATACTATAGCCATAGTTTAATGCTATGTTCCTATTATCTTCTATATTATTTCTGTAAAAATCTTTTCCAAACATCTCTTTAAAATAATAACCAGCTCCAACTGCTTCAACATTATTCTTATCGCCAGAGTTTATTTTTTTTAATAAATAATACAAATAATCATCCTCTTTTATACTATTTAAAACATCTCCCTGATTTAATATTTTTGCATAAACTATATCTTTCCAAAGGCGATTTAGTCTTGGTTTTTTTATACAAACTTGAGCTTTTTGTATTTTTGTAGTTCTGCTGTTTTTATATAGCCCCATACAAATTGCTGATGGGGTAAACTTATCATCTACAAAAACAACAGAGATATTTGCTTTTGCCATGTTTGAGAGAAGTGCTGATGTTATGGTAGTTTGTTGATTTTCAACTATGACAATATCAATATCATCTAATGAAACTAAGGTTTTAATAGAATCATTTTTTACACTCATGGAGTTATTTTGGTAGCTTAGGTAAGATTTATTTTTGATAAATATTTGTTTAAAGGACATGAAAGCATCCCGAATTTAAGATAAATCTTGTAAGGCTCGGGAAAACACCTCTTGCTTTAACCAAAATTTTCAAATCCCCATTTGATATGTTGTTTGAAGCAGTTAAATTATAATAGCTTTTATATATCATAATGCTTAAACTTCTGTAATATTTCCAAAAAAGTCTATTCTCACTCTCGATACTATTTTATTATTTCTTGGGTTTATACCTATAGATACTTTGCCTTCTTCATTTTTATTAATTTCTTTTATTGTTAGCTCGTTATTACTTCCAGCTATTTTTCCACCTCCATTAAAAATATAATAAATTATTTTATTATTTTTTTTATCATCAACTTTTATAATATCATTTTTATACAAAATCATGTCACTTATACTTTCTTTGGTTATTTCATCCAAATATCTACTATTTACTTTTGTATCTATCTCGTTAGCTAAACTACTAAAATAATTATTACCTACAGCTTGACCTCTTTTTTTAGTATTGAACAACTCTACATTCAAAGTTGATTCATTCATCTTTATGACAAACGGCTCTTTATCATTTCTTGCCTGTTCAAAATTAAGCACTGATAATCTTTCTATTTTATCCTTTTGTCTATGAGGGAAAATTATAACATCTGCTTTACTCTGCTCAATCTTGGTTTTATACAACTTTAATGATTTTACAATCTGCCTTTTTCCATTTTTTACTGCAAAACTACATTTTAACTCTTGCATCTCTTTTGTTAATAATTTCTTTTTCTCTGTAAATAGCTTGATATTTTCATTGATACTATCGTTAAATTTTTTGTGCTGTTTAGCAGTTTTAAGTGTTTTCTTTAAATCCTTTATATCATTTTCTACTAAACCTATCTCTTCTCTAAATTTTATTAGCTCATTGGCATAAACTTCTATGGCGTTGATTATCTTTTTTTGTTTTTGAGGATCTAGTCTATCTTGAAGTGATTTTATATACTCAACAACTTCTGTATTGCTTCTATCCTTAGTTGCTAATCCAACTTGCCTTTCTAAAATACTTTTATCAATAGCAACTTTTTCAATTTCTGCCAATATTTCTCTGTTTTTATTTTTAGGATCTGGCGTACTATAGAGTTTTAAATTCCCATCTTTAAAACCCTTCATATTCGTTTTTCTTTTGCTGTAAGGACAAACAAAAAGTTTATTTGTTTCATACTTCTGCACTAAACATTTTAAATGTTCTACTACATTTATATCATCAGTTGATTTTGGAATGGCATCTGTGAGCTTCTCTTTGAGAGCCTTTGTTTTAAACTTATTCTCTTTTTTCTTAAAATAATTATGTAGCGTATTTATCGCACTACTAGAGCATAATGCAATTGCAAAAGCATCTAAAGTATGATGATAGTTAGTATTTCTATCTTTTTTTTCATCTTCATTCTTCGGCATAACGGTATGAATACCCCACATATATTTCAACTCACTTATAGCTCTACCACTAACACTAAATATATGTCTTTTTTCATCTTTTCTATGCAAGTTTTTACTAGGATATAAATAATGATTTAAATATTTTTGTATAGTTCTTGTAGCTGAACGAGTATCATTTAAATAACTATCTTGCCAATGCTCTTTTTGCATAACGCTGTTAATTACCTCTTCTTTAAAGAGCCAATCTTTTTTGTTAAAAGTCATAAAAGAATCTTCTACTCTGCCTTTAAAATTTTCCCATTGCCCTATTGATTTTAAATACACTACTGGATGCTCTGAGCCTTTATTTTGATTGTATTTTTTCTTAACTAATATTTTATTTTTATATGAGTTTATCCATATCACAGATCTTGGAATAAAATGCTCGATTTCCGTTTCATTTTCATCAAAAGCTTCATCTTCTGTTATAAGTTCTCCAGAATAAAGACATTTACAACCATCTTTTCCCTGCTCTTTAAATAGCTTTGCTATCTCAATATTTTTCTTAGATTCTTTTATATTTTTTACTTTTAAAAATTTAATTGCTTCATTATTTTTACCTCTATCTTTAGCTTGATTTTTATCTATTTTTTCTTTTTCATTTTTAGAGTTCATCTCTTTAGCTGTTTCTATGCGTATCTCATCAATACGACCATGTTTTTTGATTATCCCATTTATAAGTTTTCTCAAAATAGAGATGACTCTTTTAACTTTTGGAGATATCATAGGTTGGTAAAAAAGATGTTTTGTTTCAAAATATTCTATATTTTTTTGTAACCACTCTATATCTGCTTTTGTAGGCTCTAATGGTGGAAGATAATCATAAGTTGGCATATTAAGATATTTACTGTTATAACCTAAGCTCTCTAAAGCTTCACTATGTGTCTTAGAATCATATTTCATAACTTCTAATACTTCATTTGTAAACTTTAAAGAAAAAGATGCAAAACCATCCATATTTGCTAAAAGTGCCAATTTTTCTACAAATTCATTTTCAAAAGTTAAGCCATACTTGTCTATATGTTTGTTAATATGCTCGGTTCTTGAACTTTTATTTTTATAGTAATGTAGCTCTAAAAGTATCTCGTTATAAAACTCATTATCTCTATCTTGGAAATCAACTTTATATTGATTTAGAATCTCTAATATATTTCTATGTGCTTTTATGTCTAAAACTATTTGACTAGATTCTTCTGGAATATTAAGTTTTATATTTTTAAAACCTGATGATGTAAAAATATTTTTTGCATTTATCTCATTTGATGATGGTGTTTTTATCCAAAAATTAACAATAGAATCTTTTTCATCTTTTGATAAAACCTTTACCTCTCCTGTTTTTGTATCTGCTTTTAGCCCATAATTATCAATAGCTAGTCTTAAAGTTCTCTCTATATTTTTTATATTTGCAAGAGGTACTTTTTTCTGTGAACCTTTAGGGTTAAACTCATCATAAAAGGAGCAGTATTCAACCATATTTTCAAAACTCTTTAAAGGTCTTTGAAAAAATGGAGTGTTTACTTTTGACTTATCAGTTATCTCTTGTATAAAATTTTTACATTGTTGTATTGAGTGAAATATATCTCTATTATTTGCTTGTGATAGTGTAACTTTTTTAAACTCTTCTATGTGCATATCTCTATCTAAGGAGTTTCTGTAATCATCTTTTTTATTGCGAATCGGTATATTTTGATAACAATCTTCTAACTTTTTTCTATATTTAGTGAGAACCATAGATGGAAGTTGATAGTTTTTACTCTCATACTCTTGTGTATTTTTAGTTACTGCTTCATTTATAACACCATCTTCTTTTGAAATAGAAAACATATTGTTATAGCCCCTATCTGTAAGAATAGAATAAGTGCAAAATAAAAATTCATCTTTTGTAAGTTTTGCTCCTAACACAGCTTTTTCTCTTACTTTGTAAACATCACTATCTTTAGATAATGAGTTTAGATAGTTTGTGGCTTCTTCTATAAACTCTTTTTTTGAAATATTGTATTTTGTAAATATTTTTCTAGCACTTCTATTTCTAGCACTTTTTCTCTCATTTCTTCGCCTAGAGCTTCTAGCTTCTCTTCTCTCGCTTGCATCGCTTGGCTCTGAAAAAACAATACTATTACTCACTAATTCATTAAAAATTATTTGATTATTTTTTTCACTTAACTCTAATAATGAAAAACCTATACTGTTTGATCCTATATCTAAACCCAAAGTTTTCTTTAACATTATATTTCCTTTTAATGGAAATAATTATATCATAACATTAATAGTTTATCCAATACAATTTCTTGGTTTTAATGGAGTATATTCCATTAAAATATGCTATAATACAGAATACATTCCTGATTAAAAAGGTAAAATATGGAATCTATTCTTCTTGAAGACAACCCACACTGGGTAAATACTGCAACTTACGATACCTTTATTAAAAGAGAAGTTTTAGATAAAGCTCTCTCTTTTTTAGATACAAGAGAAATTTTAGCCATCATTGGGGCTAGAAGAGTAGGCAAAAGTACACTTGCAAGGTTAATGATAAAGGAGCTTCTAAAAAATGTTGAAAGTAAAAACATCTTTTTTATCAATCTTGAAAAGCCTTCGTTTATACCCTACAAAAATGATGCTACTTATCTTGAAAAAATTTATGAAGAGTACTTAAAGCTTGCAAATCCAAACCTGAGTGAGAAAATATACTTTTTTATAGATGAAATACAAATATTTCAAAATTGGGAAGTGTTTGTAAAATCCAAATATGAAAATAGTAATATAAAGTTTATTATAATGGGTTCTAATTCCTCTTTGCTTACTTCAAACTATGCAACGCTATTAACAGGAAGAGTTTTGAAATTAAGACTTCATAGTTTTAATTTTAAAGAATTTTTGACATTTAAAAATATAGACTACTCATCAAACCTAGCTATCACACAAAACAAAATAGAGATAGCAAAAGCCCAAGATGAGTACATGAAATGGGGTGGGTATTACTCTGTTATTTCAAATAGCGATGTAAGTATAAAAATAGAAATTTTAAAAAATATAGCCGAAGATATTATATTAAAAGATATAGTACCAAGGCATAAGATTAAAAATTCTAATGAGATAAAAGATCTTTTTTATTATGTTGCCTCAAATGCAACGACCATCATAAACTATACCTCTTTAGCAAAAAAGCTAAATATTGACGCTAAAACAGTTAAGGAGTACATAACCTATTTTGAAGATAATTTTTTAATTACATTGATGTCAAAACATCACAATAAATTAAGTGAAAGTATAAAATCAGCTAAAAAACTCTATGTTAATGATAATGGTTTTTTAAATTTGGGTGTAAATCCAAAGAGAAATATGGGCGCTAGTTTAGAAAATCTAGTTTTTACCTCTCTAAATGGTATGGGTGAAGATATAAGCTATTTACGAGAAAAAAAAGAAGTGGATTTTTTATATAAAAATGTGTTAATACAAGTAGCATACAACATTGATGAGGAAAAAACTAAAGAGAGAGAATTAAAAGCTTTTGAAGAGTTTAAAATAAATGATGCAGTAAAATGTTTACTTATCACAAAAGATGTTATTCAAGTTCACGATAATATTGAGATTATAAGTTTTAGCAAATTTATTTTACAAAATAACCTTTATTTTAAAGACATATCTAAAAAGTCGGAATCTAGCACACTTTAAAATCAAAGTCTAAATTACCGCACAAATAGCTTAAAAGTTTTTATGTCAATTTGCAATATTTTTAAATTTATGAGATACTTTTGTGTAAGATTACAATGTTCCCAACGAGCAATCGCTGGGACAAACCAAATTTAGGAGGTCGCTTTTGAAGCGATTTATATTAAAGTTTCGCTTTAAGCTTAGCGGTTTTAAAGTGAGCTTTAAAGTTGAGAGGCTTTAAGCTTTTCAACTAATCCTACTTTTGGTATTATATCACAAGAATAGAAAAAATATGAAAATACATATAGATATAGACTGTTTTTTTGTTAGTGCAGCTCGGCTCTTTGATCCATCTTTGGAAGGAAAGAGTGTTGCTATTGGTGGACAGAGTAATTCTAAGATTTTTGATTTATCTGCAAAAAAACAAACTGCAAATTTTGAAAATTCAGGAAGTTTTGTTCCTACTTTTTTTAAAACCTATGAAAAAAAAGATGATGATATAGCTAACTTTAAAGATGAAAATGGAAGAATTCGAGGTATCCTTACTACTTCTTCTTACGAAGCAAGAGCATATGGTGTCAAAACTGCAATGAACATAAGTGAAGCGCTAAAACTTTGTCCAAACCTAATTATAAAAGCACCAAATATGTCACTTTATCAAAAACTTTCACACCAGTTGCATGAGTTTTTGTCATCTAAAATTCCACTCATAGAACAAGCTAGCATTGATGAATTTTATGGAGATTTAAGTGGTTGGATTGATGATGAAGAGATACCACAATTTATAGATAACTTGCGTTTAGAGATTAAAAACATAGTTGGTTTACCAGTCTCTATTGGTGCTGCTAAAACTAGAT
>JAMOMX010000327.1 GCA_027066935.1 Sulfurimonas sp.
ATGAAGTTTATTATCAAGCTGTCAATAATTTAAATTCTAAAGGAGAAAAACTGTTACAGAAGGTATCATGATTTGGTGGAATTAAAAAATCTGATTTACTGGTCTTGAAAAAAGGGTGCATTATAAAATATAGAAAGGGTGTTAAAAGGATTTGACAAAACAGACGAAAATATTGAAAAACTAAAAAAAGCTATAAAAGAGATATACCCGACACTTAATAAAAAGAAAAAGGGCAAATTTTCAAGCAGTAAAGAGCTAAAAAAATGGCTTGATGAAGAGAGCTTAAACCAATTAGTAAATTAGATAAAAGAAAAGGAAAATAACCCATGCAGACACTAACAGAATTTTTCAACCAAGCATTTTTTACGATATTTGGCGGTATTTCTACTATATTGATTATTATGGGAGGTATTTATGCAATTTATCTATTTTTAGCTGGAATATCACCTGTGCTCATGCGACTGGGAAAAGGATTATCAAAAAGAAAAATAGCAATTTTTGCTGACACTGATAATTTTACTAATCTTAAAGCTCTACTTGTCGATTCAAAAATTTTCAAAGAAAAAAATATATCTCATATAGATAAAAATTCTTTGAAAAAAGCTGAAGATATTACTCTGATGCTAATACATTGGAAATCTTTTGAAGATAAACTTGATAAAATTCTTGAAATCAAAAAAGATAGTGATGCTTTGATTATCTATGCTCCACAGGAAGATGGTAGAATAGACGATCAAGATATGCAAAAAATAAATGAACACAGAAACACTATTATTGTAAATTTTAGGGGTAGATTATTAAATGATATTTTGGTTTCTATGATAACGACAAGTTATAAATAAAAGAACTAAAAATTAGCACACTAATAAATCTTCAAAAGGTAGTAAAAGTCAAAAACACTAAATTTTAGGTTTTTACTGTTTTATAATAAAAAACAAATAGTTTGCAAACCTTAGCACGTAAGAATGTTTTTTAACTTTTAATTGTTCACTCATTTTGTATAAGCTTCGTATTTTTCAATACAATTAGACCTGACTTTTTAAGAGGATTGAGATACTATTATAACTAATACTACTAGGTAATGAATTATATAATATGATTTTTTGCTAAACTGTAGTCCAAAAATACTACAATAGTGGTGATACTGCTTAAGCTTGGAAGATTTTTGAAGAGGGGCTGTGGGAAAGATGCAATAGTTGGAAAAGGTGAATTTTCATTTGGTTCGTTTTCTCCACAAATGTTGTATACGATAAAGGAGCTTTAAAGTGCAAAATAAAGTAGAAATTTACCAATCATCAAATGGTGAGATAGAATTTAAGAGCGATACACGACATGAAACTATTTGGGCAAGTTTAGATCAAATAGCAAAACTTTTTGGTAGAGATAAATCAGGTATATCAAGGCATGTAAAAAATATATTTTCTAGTGAGGAGTTAGACAAAGATACAGTTGTTGCAATTTTTGCAACAACTGCCCTTGATGGAAAAGTTTATCAAGTCGAGTATTTTAATCTTGATATAATTATTTCCATAGGATATAGAGTTGACTCAAAAGAAGCAACAAGATTTAGAAGATGGGCTACAACAGTTTTAAGACAATACTTAACAAATGGCTATGCCATAAACGAAAAAAAAGTAACACAAACCAAAGAGCTGTTAAGCAACCTCAAGCAGACTATAAACTTCTTATCTACAAAAGAGATAGGGCAAGAGAAAGAGATCTTGACACTACTGCATACCTACACTAAAACTTTAAGCTTGTTAGAGGGTTATGATAAAAGTTCCATAGAGGATTTTA
>JAMOMX010000328.1 GCA_027066935.1 Sulfurimonas sp.
AACGCAGAAGCTGACATTGGTACACCAATGATTGGTTTAACTGTTTTAGAAGAAAGAACTCCAGCTAAATGTGCAGCCATTCCAGCAGCAGCTATAAAACATTGAGCGCCTTTTTTTTCAGCTTCTTTAATGTATGTAGCCGTACGCTCTGGTGAACGATGTGCTGAGGAAATAATCAGTTCATAATTAACACCAAATGCTTCAAATGTATCTGAACACGATTTCATAACCTCATAGTCACTTTTTGAACCCATTACAATTGACACAAATTTCATTAAAATCTCCGTATATTTAAATTTTTGAAATTATATCTGATTTTTTCTAATCTGAATTAATCTTAATATACTTTAACTCAAATTATGCAATAAAATTAATACAATATAAACATCATTTTAGATAAAATACAAATAATTTTAATATATAGATATATGGAGACTAAATGGACGCAGCCAAATATATTTGGATGAATGGAGAGTTTATAGCATGGGATGATGCTAAAATTCATGTTCTTTCACATACATTACACTATGGAAATGGTGTAATAGAGGGAACCAAAGCTTATAAAACAAAAAAAGGTTACGCTATCTTTCGTTTAAATGAGCATACAGCGAGACTAAAGGAATCAGCAAAAATGACTTTGATTGATATTCCTTATAGCATTGAGGAGATGAATCAAGCTCAAATAGAGCTAGTTAGAATGAATAAGTTTACACTTGATACTGTATATCTTCGTCCTTTCGCATTTTTAGGTTATGGTGTTATGGGAGTTTATCATAAAGAAGCTCCAGTTGAAACTGTAATGGCAGCTTGGCAGTGGGGTGCTTATCTTGGTGAAGATGCCCTTAAACATGGAATAAAACTTAAAATTGCTTCTATGACAAGACCTGCTAATACTTCAAATATGGGTAAGGCAAAAGCATCTGCAAATTACTTAAACTCTCAAATGGCAAAATTTGAAGCAATTGATTGTGGTTATGATGAAGCTCTGCTCCTTGATGATCAAGGTTATGTAGCAGAAGCAAGTGGTGCATGTTTTTTTATGGTGAAAAATGGAGAGTTAATAACTCCACCAAATGACAACTCCTTAGCATCTATAACTCAAAAAATGGTTATAGAGATGGCACAAGATTTTGGTATGAAAGTTACTCGTCGTCGTATTACAAGAGAGGAAGTATATGTGGCTGATGAAGCATTTTTAACTGGAACAGCAGCAGAGATAACTCCTGTTGCAATGGTTGATGCAAGAGATATTGGTTGTGGTTCGCGTGGTAAGATTACTGAAAAAATTCAGTCAACTTATTTTGATATTGTATTTGGTAGAAATGCTAAATATGAGCACTATTTAACGTATATAGATTAGATTCCAAATGCCCGTATGTGGTGCAAGTTTGGAATGACGAGCAGTTGTCATTCTGAACTTGATTCAGAATCTAAAAACAAAATAAAAGGAAAAAAATTTAAATGAAAGAGAATATAAAAATGGCATCAGATATGAATGATTATTTCAACAAAAAAAAGTCACAAGGTAGTGGTGGCGGAGGCTCAGGCGGTAGTTCTGGCGGTGGTAGTGGTGGAGGAAAAGGTCCTCAACTTCCAAATATAGATTTTAACATGAATGGCAAAAAAGGTATAGTTGTTTTTATAATTGCTATTATTATTTTACTTGCTTTAGCAAAACCTTTTACAATTATTCAAGAGGGTGAACGTGGAATTTTGAGTACAAATGGTAAGTATCAAGATCAAGCACTTCTTCCAGGTCTTCATTTTATAATCCCAGTTATTCAAAAAGTTTAT
>JAMOMX010000329.1 GCA_027066935.1 Sulfurimonas sp.
ATCATTGCAATAATAGGGACAGTAAAACCAAATGCAACTGCATTATGTCCATACCACCATTGTACTAGTGCATCATTTGTACCAGCATACATTGAAACAGAGTGATACCATGCACCAATTCCACTTGCACCATCAGCAGCGACACCCATTATTGTAGGTATTGCCATATTATTAAATAGATAAAGCATAGCTATACCTAAGAATGTAGCAATATAATACCAAACAGAGATGTATAATGTTTTTTCACGGCGGATACCGATAAGTCCAAATATACTTAAACCAAATAATATCCAAACAATAACGATAGCGATATCGATTGGCCACTCAAACTCAGCATACTCTTTTGAAGTTGTAATACCCATTAATAGTGAAACAACAACTGCTGCAACACCTATTATATATAACCAAAAGTGTAATTTACCAATAAACATCAAAAAGCTTGATTCAGCCATTGACACCTTCAATACACGCTGACCTATGTAATACCAAGTAGCAAAAACACCACTTAAAGTAAAACCAAAAATTACTGCATCTGTATGCAGTGGACGAAGACGACTATAGTTAATATACTCAGCAATAGCTAGATTACTTCCATTTAAACTAGGAAATGCAAGCTGAAATGCCAATATAACACCGACGAGCATACCTACTATACCTAAAACGATAGTAGTAAGCATGAACATCTTTGCAACTGTATAGTCGTACTCTAATGGACGATTCTCCATATTTAGACTCCTTAAAGATTCAAAGCAATTAGGTCTTTTAGAATAAACTTTATCTATTCAGACCAATTAACATCAATATGTTATCTTAATAATTATTTAACTATTCTTAATTAGTGACTAATTAGTGACACTTATGTTTATTTATGATTAAGACTACCCACTAGAATCTAACCTGTGTTAAGAAGCTCTATTATTTTGCATAATATCTATAAATTTTTTAAAAATATATGCACTCTCTTTAGGACCAGGACTGGCTTCAGGATGGTGCTGAACCGAAAATATAGGTTCATTTTTGTATTTTAGCCCCTCTATAGTATTATCAAATAAATTTATATGTGTAACTTCTGCAATCTCTATAATATTGTCTGGAACATTGTAATTATGATTTTGGGCAGTAATCTCAACTAAACCTGTTTCTTTGTTTTTAACAGGATGGTTTCCACCATGATGACCAAACTTTAATTTGTATGTATCATATCCATGAGATATTGATAATAACTGATGTCCTAGACATATTCCAAACATAGGAATTTTAGCAACAATTAATTTTTTAATTTGCTCTTGTTCTTTTTTTAAAACAAGTGGATCACCAGGTCCATTTGATAAAAACACACCATCTATCTCTTTTTTATCATATTTTTTTATTAAGTCCTCTGCTTTAAAATCATTTGATAACACTTCAACAGCAATATTTGCATCTACAATTTCATTTAAAATGTTTTGTTTTACACCAAAATCAATTACAGCGATTTTAACCACTGCTTTGGGAGACTCTTTATATTCAAACTTAGTATCACAATAGGTTGATTGTGTATGGTTATAAGTTTTTTTTGTGCTAACTTGCTCTATATAATTTATATCTTCTATACGAGGGGAGTTCTCTAATACTTTTTTTAATTCATCTTTATTGCTAATCTCAGTTGAAGCTACCATCATCATGGCACCCTCATCTCTAATCATTTTAGTTAAATATCTTGTATCAACATCACAAAGACCTATTATATTATGTTTTATTAAAAAATTACTTAATGAATCTTCTGCTCGAAAATTTGAATATCGTTTTTGAT
>JAMOMX010000330.1 GCA_027066935.1 Sulfurimonas sp.
TAATGGATAAATGGTTTGTTATGCAAGCCACCTCATCATTGCCAGAGACTTTAGATAATGTAAAAACCTTAATGGATCACAAACTATTTAGCATCAAAAACCCAAACAAGGTGCGCTCGCTAATTGGCGCATTTGCTATGGGTAATCCTGTTAACTTCCATAATTCCGATGGCTCGGGCTATCAATTCCATGCAGACCGTGTTTTAGAGCTGGATAAATTGAATCCACAAGTGGCATCACGAATGGTCAGAGCATTGATGAATTGGCGGCAGTATGAGGCTGGGCGCTCGGCGCTAATGCGTGAGCAGTTGGAGAGGATTAAAGGGCAGGATGATTTGAGTGGGGATGTTTTTGAAATTGTCAGTAAAGCGTTATAGGTTTTTAATGTGCAAGAATATATCTATCTCGGCCTTCATCTTTTGCTTGATATAGAGCCTCATCAACACGCTTAAAAAACCTGTCTTTCTCCATATGATTTGTATTTTCTGCAACACCTGCACTTACCGTCATACCTTCTTCTAGGTCGGGATACTTGTGGTTGCGTACTTTATTGATGATTTTTTCAGCCGTTATTGCCGCACCATTTAGGCTTGTATTAGGTAAAATAACAAGGAATTCTTCCCCCCCCCAACGAAAAACCATGTCTGATTTTCGAGTATTTTGTTCAACAATTTTTGAAAATTCAACTAAAACTTTATCGCCTGCTTGATGACCATATGTATCATTTATTTTTTTGAAAAAATCTATATCTAATAGAATAACAGAGTAATTCTTTTTATATCGTCTACTCTCGTCATCAACACGCTCCAGCATTTCATCGCTCATTTTACGATTCCAAAGTCCTGTAAGGGGGTCAGTAATTGAGGTTTTATGAAATGACTCAATTAACTCTTTCACAAATCTTTCCGCATTATATAGGACTACGCCACCTGCTAATAAAGTAAGAGAAGTATTTAGTAGGTGCATATAAGGGTCTTGTAAAGACCAATATTGTGTACCATAAAGGGTTGTTAACCAGATTAAAGAGCCAAAAATAAAATAAAGATAAGTACCTTTTTTAAGTCCAAGAAGTGGGTAAACAATAACAGGAAAAAAGAGAATCAATGAATATGCTCCTCTATCTCCTTTGCCATCTAATATAAGTCCATAGAGTAGAATACCTAATACAAGAGATACTATCCAAGCAGGTTTAATGTAGTTTTTTTCAATTTTACATAAGTAGCCCGCATATAATAGTGCGGTCAGAAAACCAGAACCAATAAGCGCAAGATATAGGTGGTGTGTCATGAATAGGTTTACGGCCACAGCAACAGATAAGAGAGCCATCAGAAGGCTGATCGTAAATTTAAGCAAATTTCCACGTGATTTAGTATGCATTATTTTTATTCTTTCTATACTAGGGTCCGTAAGGACGTATATTTTTATTATTAGATACTCAGTCGTAATGATAAAGGTATCTGGTCTTGTTTTCAAGGTTCAACAGATTAATGGCTTATGATGTGAGATTTTTGCACGAAGAGACATGATGGATTAATTGCTAAAGATGCTTGAATATCCTCTTTTCTTTATTAAAAAATAAGGAAAGAGTTAATTTTTTTTATTGAACTTATTACCCTTATAATGACCTTAAAAAACTAGTTGTTTGTTGGGTGCTCTTTAAGATCAAAGATTTAGCGATAAACACAGAAAAGTGCTAGAATCGTCGCGATCTAGAATCTTGCGTAGTATTTTGATTCTACTTAGGGGTTAAATTTAACTTGAATATATAATAATATAAAC
>JAMOMX010000331.1 GCA_027066935.1 Sulfurimonas sp.
ATTTGTTGTATGTAGCGGAGCGGAATACGACAAATGGTTGGTGGCTCGTTTAGAGCTCAGCTTCGCCGTTGCATGTTTCCGCTCCGCGGGAACATGCAACTCTTTATTCAACGAACACTTTATACACTTAACACAATATACGCCAATTAACTATCACAAAAAGTGTTCTATATAATTTTGATAAGTTTACCTAAAAATAGGGATTTTGTCTATTTTTGATTATCTTCTTTTAAAAAACATAGTTGAAACTTAAGAAAAAAGTGTGTGTTTAATACTTTTTTAGCCATTATTTGAACAAAATGATAGTTAATTGTCATATAAAGCATTAAAAGAACATAATGTTGCTTAAATAGATTTCTTGCAAAACCTTAAAACCTAGATTTCAAATCAAGTTTGGAATGACGATATGTTCGAAGTTACGTCATTCTGAACTTGATTCAGAATCTAGGTTTTGCAAGAAGTCTAATGAAAAATTGGAATGTCTAATATAATTTATATTAGTAAAATTAATAGTTAAAAAAATAAATTAATAAGTTCTTTAGCACTTTTTAGAGATAATCGCGTTAAATAATTAAAGGTGTAAGGAAAAAAATGTTAGATTTTTCAAAATTTTTAAAATACTCAAAACCAGGTCCAAGATATACAAGCTACCCTACAGCACTAGAGTTTAGTGCGGATTACAAATATGATGAGTATATAAAAAAATTAGAATCACAAGATAGTACCCGCCCTTTAAGCCTTTACTTTCATCTACCATTTTGTAGAAATGCCTGTTATTTTTGTGGTTGTAATGTTGTTTTTACATCAAAAGAGGAGAAAATGCTTCGGTATATTGGTTATTTGAAGCGTGAACTCACTATCTTATCAAAACACTTAGATGTAAACCGTGAAGTGTTACAGATGCATTTTGGTGGTGGTACTCCAACATTTTTTAGTGCCCCTCAACTTAAAGAGATTATCGATTCTATAAAAGAGGTATTTCCAAACTTTCGTTCTGATGCAGAGATTAGTTGTGAGATTGACCCTCGTCATATTGATGAAGCACAGATGAGTGTTATGAGTGAAGCTGGATTTAATCGTGTAAGTTTTGGTATTCAAGATTTTAATGAAAAAGTTCAAATAGCAGTACACCGTGTTCAACCTTATGATGTTACAAAAAAAGCTATGGATTTAGCTAGAAAATACAATATGCATTCTGTAAATGTTGATTTAATTTATGGGCTTCCATATCAATCATTAGAGACATTTAAAGAAACTTTGAGATTGGCTCTTAGTATAAATCCAGATAGATTTGCAGTATTTAATTATGCGCATGTCCCTTGGATGAAAAAAACTATGAGAAAGATTGATGAAACAACTCTTCCACCTCCTGATGAAAAACTAGAAATTATGCAATATACAATTGACTTTTTAACTTCAAATGGTTATAAAATGGTTGGTATGGATCACTTTGCAAAACCTGAAGATGAGTTGTTTAAGGCGATTAAAAAAGGTGAGCTTCATAGAAACTTCCAAGGTTATACAACTAAGGGAGGGGCTGATTTAATCGGCATTGGCCTTACATCTATTGGTGAGGGTGTTGATAGTTACAACCAAAACTTTAAAGATATGAAACTTTATGAAGCTGCTATTGAAGATGGAAAACTTCCTTTTGAGCGAGGTGTAGTTTTAAGTGAAGATGATTTAATTCGTCAATATGTAATTATGGAGTTGATGAGTAACTTCAAACTTGATATAAAAAGATTTGAAAAACTTTACAATGTGAATTTTAAAGA
>JAMOMX010000332.1 GCA_027066935.1 Sulfurimonas sp.
TTATAGATCAAACTATACTGCTGTAGATACTCCTGTTTATAGCTGGTCTGATGCTTACTTGGTTGATCATGATGGATTAACTCCTGGTTATCCAGCAATAGATACCGTGCCAACATGTGGTGGAAATGGTAGTGCATTTTGCCATGGAACTGATGGTGGTGGATATGACCCATGGATAATAATACCATAGACTATCTTTCACTTCTTGCAAAATTTCCCTCGTTCCTAAGTTTACTTGGGGATATGCTGTAGGAAATACCCTTTTTGTAAGAGCTTGGAAGAGATAGAGAACAAAAATAAGGATAATACCTATGTACTTTAAACTCCCCTCATTCATTAAAACAACATTCATTACTTTGGTTGTTTTTTTGATATTACCAACACATGCTTTTGCTGATGAAACAGAAGATATCAAAAAAGTGGTTGTTGCCTATAACTTTGGAATTGTCAAAATGGCAAAAAGTAGCACTGTCGAGCATATGGTAAATATTATTAGTAAAAAACGGGCAAATAAATTGCATCTCTGGATCAAATCATGGCACGACAATAATCTCTTTATGGATACAGCGTTGCCAAAGATGGAATTTACCAATGTCAATATAGGCAAAGGGGTTGCCAAAGTCTTTGTCAATGAAGAGTGGCTTTACCGCTACATCGATATCAAAACCAAAAAGATAACTCACCCTGCCACACGCATTCTTTACGCAATGAAATATGAACTCGTCAAACAAAATCATGGTTGGGTTGTTGACGATGTGAAAACACTCTCAGAAAAGCAGGAGAAGCTTATTCTTGGTTCCAAAGCTTCAGACTAAGAGTTCACTTTTAATAAGATGCATAACTATGGTTTTGGTGTTATTTGTTCTAAATAATCAGGTTTTGTATTTTTAACTACATCCTTTGCATGACATTTTATACAATCTTCTGTTCCTACGCCATGCTGATACATGCTTGTAGAAAAAATATTTGCATAGAGTGTATTTGTTAAAAAAATTGATAAAAGTAAGAAAAAGATAGAGCTTTTTAGTAAATTTTTGAACACAACAGTACTCCTCTCTAAAAATTAGTTAATATGAGTATATCATAATTTTAGATTTAATAGTAACTACTGCTCTGAAAAACCAAATGATTCTCTTATTTTAATTGGCAAATATATTTCCTTAGTTAAAATTTGAAGAAGAATTTAAAAATATTATAAGTAAGAGATTATATGGATAGAAGAGATCTAAAGTTGATGTACAAACAAAAAAGAAACATAATTAAGAGCTAAAACTTAAAAAAACATAAGTTAAAGATGATATATCTTTACATTAACTTTTGTGTAGTAACTTTATGATAAACTCCAAAATTATTAAATAAACTTATAGAAAATCTAAGGAATAATATGATATTTATTAAAAAAATATGGTCATTTTTGATCTCAATGAAATTAATGTTAACATTGATTTTTATGTTTGCACTAGCAAGTGCAATAGGCACTTTTATAGAAAATGATCACGGAATAAATACATCATGGGCACTAGTTTATAGCAGTAGATGGTTTGAAGCGATTCAAGTACTTTTAGGTATAAGTATCATTGGAAATATTTTTAAATATAAGATGTTTCAAGTTAAAAAAATTCCAGTATTTTTATTTCATTTTGGTTTTTTAGTTGTCTTAATTGGTTCTGGTGTTACACGCTATTATGGGTATGAGGGTGTGATGCATATTCGTGAGGGTGCTACACAAGATCAGATGATATCGTCTGATGCTTTTTTACAACTAAAAGCGATACAAGGTTCTAGTGAATATAAAAGAGAAGATGTAGTTTATATGTCCAAGCTTGGTGGTAGAAACTTTAATAATACTTTAGATATTGGTGATAAAGAGGCTAGTGTATCGTATAAGAAATTTATTGATAAAGCTATTAAAACGGCAGTAGAAGACCCATCAGGAGAACCAATAGCAGTTTTTGAAATATTAACACCTCAAGGGCCAGAAAAATACTTTCTAAAAAAAGGTGAATCGATGGATATTGGTCCATTGGCTGTTTATTTTGATAAACAAGTAGATATAAACAATAAACGAATATTAAAACTTATTAGTGAGAATGGCGAGATTAATTTTGTATCAAATACTCCAATTAATTGGACAAAGATGACTAATCAATCTCATGGTCACTATGAAACGGGAGTTAAATATAAATTTGACCCAAGAACAATGTATGATGTTAGTGGTGTTAAGCTTGTCTCAAGTGAAGTTTATAACAAAGGTGCAGTTAAAGTTGTAAGCTTAGATGAGTACAAAAAAACCACAAAGATTAAACCAGAGATGGAGGAAAATGCACTCTCAGCAATGATAGTAGATGTTGAATATGATGGTGAGCATAAAGAGATAGCATTAATGGGTAAAGGAAAACGCTATAAGGGTTATACTGAGTATTTTGCTATGGGTGATACAAAGTTTAGTTTGGAGTGGGGATCAAAAATGTTAGAATTGCCATTTTCTCTAAAACTTAGAGAGTTTAACTTAATAAAATATCCGGGATCTATGAGTCCATCATCATATGAAAGTTTAGTGACTTTAATAGATAAGGAAAATCTAGTTATGCGCGAACACAAAATATATATGAATAATATTCTTGATTATGGTGGATTTTTATTTTTCCAATCATCTTATGATAAAGATGAAAAAGGAACTATTCTTTCTGTAAATCATGATCCTGGAAAGTGGCCTACTTATTTAGGGTATACACTTTTAATAGTTGGAATGTTTTTTAATCTTTTAAATCCAAATAGTTATTTTTCAAAATTAGCTCGTTCAAAATATGAGTATAAACCAAGTATAATTATGGCTATAGCAGTATTTTGTGCACTGTTTTACTCTCAACCATTAGTAGCTTCAGATTTAGATGTATCAAAGATAAAGAGCGTTGATAGAGAACATGCCAATTATTATGGGACCATGTTAGTTCAAAGTCGTGATGGACGGATAAAGCCTCTTGATACTATAAATATGAACTATATGAATAAAATCTCTGGAAAAAGTACAATGTCTAATCTTAATCACAACCAAGTGATTTTAGGTATGGTAGCTAACTCTGCAGAGTGGAAACAGGTTAAGATGATTAAAGCTACTCACCCTGAAGTTAAAAAAATATTAGGGATGAAAAAGTCTCAAAAAAAGTTTTCTTATAATGACGCTTTTGATGAGTATGGCCAGTATAAATTAGCTTCTTTTGCAGAAGAAGCAATTAGAAAAAAACCAGCCCAAAGAGGTACGCTAGAGAGAGATATAATAAAAGTAGATGAAAGACTAAATGTCGCGTATATGGTGTTTTCTGGGCGTTTTATGAGGGTTTTTCCACTTGAGGGAGATCCAGATGATAAATGGTATTATCCACAAGAAGCTTTACAAATTTTTCCAGCTGGGGCTTCAAATGAAGTTTTATCAATATTAAGAAACAACTCTATATCTTTAGCAAAAGGTATGGATAGCGGAGATTATAGTGAAGCAAATAAAGCTATTGATTTAATAAAAGATTATCAAAAAAAATATTCTCCAGCGATTATCCCTAATGAAACAATTATAAAAGCTGAATTAATGTACAATAATTTAAGAATATTTGACAGACTTTACCCTATCTATTTAATTGCTGGTTTTTTACTTCTAATATTAGTATTTGTCCGTTTAGCCAAGCCACAGATAGACTTAAAATTAGCTACTCGTATAGCTGTAACAGTGTTAGTATTAGGTTTTATAGCTCATACTGCCAGTATAGGATTAAGGTGGTATATCTCTGGGCATGCTCCATGGAGTAATGGATATGAGGCAATGCTTTATATATCTTGGTCTATTATTTTATCTGGTCTTTTATTTGCAAGGACATCAGAGTTAGCTGTAGCAACTACAGGTATATTTGCGGGGATAACTTTATTTGTTGCACATCTAAGTTGGCTTGATCCTCAAATTACAACAATGGTTCCAGTTCTTAAATCTTACTGGCTTACAATACATGTTGCAGTTATTACAGCTAGTTATGGTTTTCTTGGTTTAAGCACATTGCTTGGTTTTGTGTCATTGATTTTTTATATAATGCTTCGTAATGAACAAAAACGCAAAGAGATAAGTGTAAACATATTAGAAGCTACGCGTATTAGTGAGATGTCGATGATAGTTGGGCTAACTCTACTTACAGCAGGAAACTTTTTAGGTGGAGTGTGGGCAAATGAATCATGGGGACGCTACTGGGGTTGGGATCCAAAAGAGACATGGGCATTAGTTACTATACTTGTATATGTGATGATAATCCATTTTCGTTTTGTTAAAGCTTTGAGTACAAACTTTATCTTTAATGCTGTTTCAACTGTAGCTTATTCCTCTGTTATTATGACTTATTTTGGTGTAAATTATTACCTTTCAGGTTTACACTCTTATGCTTCAGGAGACCCTGTACCTGTCCCTGTTTGGATATATTATGTTATAACTGTTATAATTGTTGTTATTATAGCCGCTTCATTTAATCGAAACAAGTTGGTTAAAGTGAAGCCCATTAAAAATAAAAAGTAAACTATAACCTTGTTTGGAGTATTTAATAATAAATTTTTTAGATACTCCTTAGTTACATTTGTATTATTATCTGGCGTATCTGCTCTTATACATCAGGTACTTTGAATTCGTTTATTTAGTTTAAGCATTGGCTCAAATGCTATCTCAATCAGTATAGTATTATCGGTATTTTTTTATAGCTATTTATACCAGAACCCATTAAATTAAAAGGTATGATTCTAACTAAAAAATAATCATAAAATAAAGCCAAATTGTTACAATAATCGATATTATTAATTATCTACTCTATTTTGTGATACAATTATGATTAATAAATTATAAAAATAAAATAATAATAGGACAAAGATATGAAGCATTGGATTTTAATAATAGTAGCAACTTTTTTTATTAGTGGGTGTTCAACATTGCAAGTGCAAGTAGATAGTGACCCCGAGTACGATTATAGTGAATTAAACAAGTTTTATGTTATTCACACACAAAAAGATGATGATAAAAACTTTATGCGTAGTCGTTTGAATAAAGCATTAATCAGTTATTTTGAAAATAAAGGGTATGTTTATTCACAAGAGAAAGAAGCAGATTTTTATATTATTTTTCATCTTGATGTTCAAAAAAGAAGTGAGTTAGAAACTAACTATCAAGAGACGAGTGTGGATCTAAGCAGAGACTATTATAGTCGTTTAGCATATGATGCAGATGGGAAAATGTATATGTTAAGTCAACCTCCATTTCCAAGAGAAAATATCAATTCAGTAACAACTACACGCACATATGAATATGAAGAGGGAAGATTCGTTGTAGAGATATTAGATGTAAAACAAAATATTGTATTTTGGCAATCAATAGCAGAGGATGAACTCTCAAATGAATCTAGTTCACAAGAGCAAAAAACTGCTTATATAAATGAAATATTAGAGAAAATGTTTAATAAATTTCCTAAAAAATATAACTAATCATAAAATAATATAAATTTTGCTATTATGGAATAATATTTATTAACTCTGATACTGGATGCCATTATTGATTAGTTTAAAATTTTTTATTTTTTATTTTTTTATTAGTACTTTTATATTTTTTCCATCTAATATACTTGCTCAAAATCAACATATAGAAGAGATTTTATCACAAAAGCAAATTGAAGTACCATTAAAACAGGCATTAGGTGATGAAGCCTATACTCAAGCGATGAACTCTGGTAAATACAATTATGTAGGCAATTCAAAATGTCGTCTTTGTCATAGGGAGTTTTTTATTGGTCGAAAACATGACCTTCATGATTTTACTATTCAAAAGTTGGCAAAAAGTAAAAATGAAAAAAACCCACGCTGTTTAGTTTGTCACACAACAGGTTATGGAGTAGATGATGGTTTTGTTAGCATGGAGACTACACCTCGTTTAGCAAATGTTCAATGTGAGGGGTGTCATGGACCAGGAAGTTTGCACATAAAATTAGCAAAAGAAAAAATGAAACTAAAATCAAATATTAATGTTAGAGGTTTCCTTGTTGGAACTGATCATCCAAAACGACTCAAAAAAATATGTACGAGTTGCCATACTAGTCAAAAGAATAACTCATATAATAATTTGCAAGAAGCTTATGATAGTTATAGATATGCTAACCCAAATATGAAAAATAGATAAACATGAGATATTTTTTTAAAAATAATAATATCTCTATTTTACTTTTTATCTTAGTCCTTAGTATCTCGTATCTCTCTTTTTATAATTATAAAACTCAAAATAATTTACTCTTAAAACAGATGGGAAATAATGCTAAACATATAGCTAGTTCAATCTCAGCCTCTATAAAACACTTCGAAGATATTAAATCAACTGTAAGTCTTCAAAAATTAGTTAGAGATCTCTCTTTTGGACTTGAAATATTTGATTTTAGATTTATAAAATATGATGGAATTATAAAAAATTCTATGTTTAAAGAAGAGATTGGAAAAATTAGTAATTCAAAAAGTTTTCAAGAAATTTTACAAGGGGAAAAAAAACTTAAAACATTTTTCTTTGAAAAACGTGATTTTGTAAAAGTAATGGCTATATATTACCCTATATATCGCAACAAAGACTTGGTAGGCATTATAGATTTATCTGTAGATATAGTTGAGTATAATGATATGTTAGATAACAATAAATTTATATTAGAGCAACGCAAAATAGATATTTTAAATTTACTTAAGTCTATAGAGAGTTCCATAGTAAATAATTTATCAGTTATAGAAGAAACAGATACAGATAGTTTTTTAAATGCGCATATTAACTTTACTACTAATATTGAGCAAATTTTATTAGTTGATAATAATACAAATAAAATCATAAATAGTAGCAACAAAGGACTAGTCGCTACTACTTATGAAATGAACAATAGTTCATTAGGTTTATTTACAATAGATAAAAAACTAATCTATAAAACGGTAGTGCAAAACAATACCAATAACACTAAACTTGTCCTTTTAATTAATGCTTTTGAGTATGCAAAAAATGAACATAAACTTTTGCAAACTGCTATAACCACTAGCGCTATAGCTCTTTTATTTGCCTTTTTTATAGCGATGGGTGTTTATAACTCCGCAATGAGGCAATCTCGTAGCGAGAAAGAGCGTTTGGAATATTTAGTTAAAGAGCGTACATTAGAGATAGAACTCTTAAGTAAGATTGACGCATTAACAGGGTTGTGGAACCGAGGATATCTTGAAGAGATGTTAGAGATGGAGTTTAAGAGAGCACATCGTTATAATCATGATATATCTATTATGATTATAGACCTTGATTTTTTTAAGAAAATAAACGATACATATGGACATTTAGGTGGTGATGAAGTCTTGCGTATTGTGAGCAATCGTATTATAGAATGTGTTCGAGATACAGATTTTGTTGGAAGATATGGTGGGGAAGAAATTGTAGTAATTTTGCCAGAAACAGCAATTACAGGGTGTCAAAATATTGCAAATAAAATTCTTCAATCTATCTCTGCAAAACCTATAAAGTTTGAATCAGATTTAATTGATGTTACGGCAAGTATAGGGATAAGTAAATTAAAAAAGGGTCATAAAAACCAAAAGGCACTTTTTTATGAAGCAGATTTAGCTTTATATCGTGCTAAAAGAGAGGGGCGCAATCGTGTTATACTTTTTGATGAAACAGTTGAAGCCTAATTAATTGATTTTGGTATTATTTTCTTCCTGATTTATCGTGACATCTTTGACATACACCAAATGCTATTGGACCTTTCATTCTTAGTAGATATACTCCAGATGATCCATGTGGGTTATGACAGCTAGTACAAGTAAAGTCTCTCTCTGGGCGTGCAGGATCTTTAACTGTATCGCTTCTTGTTGGATGACCACCACTGTTACGACTAAATACAAAGCTTGAAACTACATGTTTTCCATCAGCTTTTTCAGCATGACAAGTTGTACAAAGATCCCAAATTGATTTACGTAAGAAAAATTCATTATCAGACCCATGTGGGTCATGACATCTAACACATCGTCCATCACTTGCTGGACCATGAGGATATTTATTGTATTCCCATTTTGTTACTTTGTCATGGCAAGTTGCACAACTTGATTGTACCGGGTCACGAACCAAATATTTTGATTCCCCTTCATACTCTAAATTGTACTCAGCAACTTTTCCATCATGACAATCTAGACAGCGCCAATTTGCTGCTGGAGCATGAGTATTTTTAGTATTAAGTTTGCTTTTGTGACAACTATAACAGTTTGTTTTTGAAACATCCTCAAGTACATCTTCACCTGTGGGGATATTTGAGGTCATATTGTGGCAAGATGCACAATTTTTTTCTTTTTCATCTGAATGAAAAAAATTTACATCATAATCTTCATAGTCAAAATCACCACCTTCATATATTTCAGGTAGATAGTAAAGATTTATTTTAGATTCTTGAAGTTTTTTTTCATCTGAATATGTAGCTACTGTTACAATGTTTTTTGCTGGTTTGATTTTAATTATTTCGCAGTAAGTATTTTTTTCTTTAGTAGCATTAAGCTCTTTGATTATTTTATCATTCAAAGATATTTTAATTTTTGTTATATTTTTATCTGCATTATTAACAGGAACTTTTACAACAATTGTTACAAGATCACCACTATAGCGAGACATATCCTGAGGCTCTAAAATTTCAACTTTTGGTAGTAAACTATT
>JAMOMX010000333.1 GCA_027066935.1 Sulfurimonas sp.
CTATAACTTTGTCCAATTTGTATCTCTTTTAGAGATGATTTAAACCCAACTTTCCTAATATACTGATGCACAAAATCTTGGTAACTTAAATCAAAAAAACTAGCCATATCATCAATCTCTTTTGGACTACACCAGATATACCCACTCTCACCTATACAGCAATTTCCCTCACAAAAGAGACATTCTTGGGGATCAAAACTAAACTCAAATCCCTCTTGCTTCATAATATGTTGCATTTTATACTATATGTCCTTGTTTTTTGATAAATAGCATTTACATCATCACTCGCTTTTGCATCTTTTATGTTTATCAGGGGAGGGTGGGTTTTTGTTTTTGAGAGAGAGTTTTTTCTTGCATGTATTAAAACCAGAGATGCAACTTTGTTTTTTGTGCCGTGAACAAACTGTAAATCTTCTACTTGCATCTTTGAGCTTTTTAGAGATATTAAAAGCTCTTGTATCTCACTGGCTTCATAACAGAAGATAAAATGCCCTCTATTTTTTAAACTACTATTTACTTTTTTAAAAAAATCTTTTATTGGAAGATGCATATTATATCTGCTGATATGCAAAATTTTGTTTTTACTCTTACTAACACCATCGTGATAATATGGCGGATTTGAGACGATAAAATCAAACTTTTTGTCAAAATCATATGTTAAAAAATCACCTTCAATTAGGTCTGATTTTAAGCTGTTTACTTGAGCATTTTTCTCACTTAAAAAGATATTGTGTTTTTGTTTATCTATCTGTGTGAGAGAGATTGGAAAATCACGAACACTTAAAAGCCCTAAAATACCACAACCACAACCTACATCTAAAAGCTCACCTTTTGGATTAAATCTTGTTAAAAAATCATATAAAAAGTGTGTATCACTATTAAAAAGATAACCATCACTTTGTTGATATAAGAACAAACGAGCCCTTTTTTAGTTTGATTTTACTGAAAAAAGGCTGTGAGATGATAATAGTTTTAAGACTAGCTTCCAAGCAGATTTATACAATACGTTTATATTTAATTACAAAAACTTATATAATAAAGTAAATATTATATAAGAGCTTAAATTGTAAAATCTATCTCTAATGGTGGAGCCATTTCTAATTTTTCTCTATATTCATCATCTAAAACTACTTTTTTATTAAAGTCTATTACAGATTTTTTCCATTTATCTTCATCAGAAAAGTAAAAATATATATCTGCATGACAAATAAAATCTTTATTTATAACTACTTTTGCTTTAACAAAATGTTCTTTATCTTTATTTGCATCAATTATTATCCTTAACTCTTTTTCTATTTTTTCTAATGAAAAAATAGTATTTTGTTTATCTTCTTTTAGTTTTTTATAATCATAGGCTAATGCCTCTTGCAACTCTTGCTCTGACCAAGGTATTATTGTTTTTAATAATGTTCTAGCTAACTTTATAGAATTCACTATCCCTATATAACTCATTTATGTTACCAACTTCAATGTTTCTCGTCGAAACTCAGATTTAGTTTTTGAAGCTTCTTTTACTTTACTAGGTACTTCACTTTCATCTATAGTTTCTCTCTCTTTATACCTTTTTTCCAATTCTAATGGTTCACTTTTCCATACCTTCCAAGTAGGAGTCTGTGTAAATTCATGAATAAAAGTCTCTAAGATAAATTTACTACCTTTTTGAATTAGTCGATATTCTCCTTTGAAGATATCGCCTTCTGCAAAACCTTTTGCTATCATCTTCAAAGCATTTTTTGATTTTTTTGCAGTTTTATAGAGTGATATTGCTATATCATAGGCTAACTGTTTAATTTTAGCCCAAAAAGCAACAACAATTCCACCTACTAATAATCCTACTCCAATTAATAATGGTAATGGCATCTTTTAATCCTTCTATTTTTAATTATTTATGTATGTTTTGTCACAATCTAATTGTGATTCTTTTAATTCATTAATGACTTCTAAAAAAGTCTCTAATGAAACCTTGTCTTGGTTTAATGATAAAGTTCTTATTGCTGATTTAAGAACAATATTTTTTATATCCGAAGCAGTTAAACCATCGCTCTCTTCAGATAATTTTTTAATATCTACTTGCTCTGTTAATGGTAATTTTGTAGGTAAATAAAGCTTCCAAATTTTTTCTCTTCCTTCAAGTGATGGTTTAAGAAATTCAATATGTGCAAAAATCCTTCGTATAAATGCTTTGTCATAATTTTTATAAAAATTTGTTGCAAAAATAACAATACCTTCAAAATCATCTAATTGTGTGAGCATAACACTGCGTGTTAAATTTACACTTGTATCAGTTGAATTCCTAATATCTGATAAACGTTTACCTAATATAGAATCAGCTTCATCAAAAAACAAAATAGCATTTGTCTCTTTGGCTTTTTCAAACACTTTTGTAATATTTTTAGGTGTATCTCCTACATATTTCGACTCTATATCTGCATAGTTAATTTTTATAATTTTTTTATTTAATCTTTTAGCAATTGCTTCTGCTGTAATAGATTTGCCTGTACCAGAAAAGCCATAAAAATTTATGCTAAATGATTTGCCATTACTTTTATCTATATCTGATAATCCCCACTCCTCATAAATTTTATTATTGTGTTCGATAAGCAACAAAACTTCTTCTATTCGTTGAATAATCTCTTTATCTAATACTATATTGCTAAAATCCCATTTTGGAACTTTGGCTTCTATATAAGCAATAGGGTCTTTTTCCTTATTGGCTTTTAAAATATCATTTTGATTTCTAGGTTTTTCTAATCCCATATGCTAAATTTCCTTTTTTCTAAAATTTTTAAAGTTAATCTTAATATTTGAATAAAAATCGACAAATATTAGAAAAACTTTAACTTAGTAACAATTTGTATTTTAGTATGAAACATACAGAGTGTTGGAATACAGATATGGGAGCCATACAGTATATAAAATAGAGTAACTTTGTATTACAGGTATAACGTACTGAGAGGTGATGCAGGATTAAAAGTAAGAGAATTAATAAGACAGACATGTGAGATATTATAGATAGTTTTCAAGTGGATTAATGGCATGGGTTGCTCTAGTTAGAGATTTATAATTGGCTTTTTTGTGTTGCTTTTTAGAATAATAAATGATTATCTAAATTGTTATATTAATTTGTCGATACTACTCTTGAGCAGAAATTATAGATATATTTAAATTTTTGGAATAAAGTTTTTAGTTATAAAAAATTAAAATTATTTAAGGAAAAGTATGGAAAAAGATAAATATATCTTTAATCTTATTGTTACCAATGCAGTATATGCATTTTTAAAAGAGAAGTATCCTGATTATAATATTGAAGAAAAAAGCGATAGTAAAAATATTAAAAAGTTTACAAGTTACTTATCTGAAATAGAATCTTATGCACATATCCCTGATAAAAAACTTATTATTGAAGCAGAATATCAAACAATTAAGCAATATATGATTAAATCAGAGTTTAGAGAAGAGAAGTTATTAGAATCTGTAAAAGAAAAATCTCAAAATCTTACTATTGAAGAAAAAGAAGACATATTAAATAGTGTTATTTATGTAATGCATATGGATAACAAAATATCTAAGACTGAAAAACCCATTACTTTGCAGGTGGCAAAGTTTTTAGGTATTGATAAAAGCTATGAAGATATTATTGGCGAGTATAAAAAATCAGGCTTTAAAGAACCAATGTCTACATTGCTGATTATATCAATAAGTGTATTGTTACTTGGATTGATTGTTGGGGGAATATTTTGGAAATATAAACAGCAAGATGAAAATAATATCAAAATTTTCAAAACTAACAAAACTATCTTTAATGAAGTTTATTTTAATAAGTTTGTAATATATAAAAACAAATTTAATATAGAAGATGAACATTTTAAAAAGCAAGCTGTTTTTCATATCTCTGGAAGTGCAGAAATTAGCTTTAATCCTGAAAAAGTAGAGTATAATTCTATAAATAAATCAGTTACTCTTATTTATCCAAAAAATAAATTTTTTGATATAGATGTACATTTTAGTCAAGCATTAGAAGTTGATAAAATTGCTCCTGAACCAATTGCTGCTGAAAAAGCAAAAAAAATTGCTGCTATTGTTGGTATAGCTGGTGCATATGGAGGTGCTAAGATTGGTAGTAAAGGTGGCGATTTGTTAGCTCTTGTGTTACCGCCTAATATAAAACTATTTGCAAAACCAATAATAGGAGGAGTTGGTGGTATTGCTGGTGGAGCAGGAGCCTATTATGTTACTTCAAAAGCATTAACAAATTTACCACTTTCCAAAGCTATTACAGCAAAAGAAAAAGTTAAAGTTATTGCCACTGGAGAAGAACTTATAAAAGCCCAATTAGTAATAAGTGAAGAACTTATAAAACTATATAAAGAAAATTTTGAACAATATATAAAATTGCAATATAAAAGATATGGTAAAGATATAAATAGTATTAACTATAAGGAAGAAAAATGAAAAGTATCATTTCTATGCAAAAAAAGATAATAGCTATTTTTATATTGTTATCTTTGGTACTTATTGGAACAGGTTATTATTTGCTATATGGTATGAAAACTATTAGCGGTAGTTTAAATGTAAATAAAATTACAATGGTTGATAAACTATATAGTTATAGTGTTTATAGCGATTTCTATTATAGAGCTACTAAGTATGATAAGGATGGTAATAAAAAAGCCGAATTTTCAGAACTACAACCTATAAGAACATCTATTGGTTATGATCTTAAAAATAACAAAGCTGAACTTGTATTAAAATCAAATACTTCTAATAGTGAAAAAATTATTTTGTCTGGGAAAGATGATAATAACTTAATAAGAGAGATTGATATGTTTAATTCTTTTCAAAAAACATTTGGAAATATTGTTGCAACTCAAGATGAAGATTATATTAAAAAGAGTTTCAAGCATACGAAAGATACATTGGCTAATTTGTATAGTATAGATAAAGAATTGGACTATAAAAAAGCAGAAGATTTTTATCATGAGATAAAAGATTTACCTATAGCAAATATGAGAGTGAAATACTTTCAGTTAGATGCAATAAATAGAAATCTCGTAGGAAAAATGAAAGTTGCATCAAAAGATAAATGGCAACCAAATATATTAGAATGGAACTTTGGAGGGAATAATCGAATTTATTTACAGTATTTAAATAAATTAAAAAATAATGATATAGATAGTTATTTAGCAAAAATGGCTAAAAACAATAAAACAATAATAAAACTAGTAAAAATTAATAATAATAAATTGCAAAAAATGTTTTTAAAGAAAGAAGATGCTAAAAATAAGATTACAACATATTATTTGGATGAAAATGGGTACCTTTATATATTGATTTTTAAAGCTAATCATCCTAATGCTTTTAAAAAATATATAAATGATTATCTAAAAATAGCTTATGGTATTTACTTTACTGACATAAGTGAATTTGATAATTGGTTCGCAAAAAAGCAAAAGGAAAAAGATGAAAGCCTACAACCAAATAATAATCATTTAGCTAGTCTATTAATATGCAATAAAGCTTTAGATAAATATATTGGAAATGATTTATTGAAGTTTTTTAATGTACAAAAAAGCAGCATTGAAATATATACTATTGATGGAAAAGATTATCCTTGTGAAGCATTAGATAAATTAAGTGAACTAGTTTTAACTAAAGAGATGGATTATGATAAATATTTTAAATACTATGATAAATTATACCTTGACACTAGTAAAATAGAAAAACTATATAATGATAAAAAACTTATATATAACTCTATCATTAAGTTAACAAACTGGTTTACAAATGGGCAAAAAAAATTAAAAGAACTTTGCCAAAATGGTGATATTGAGTGTATTCAGAAGTTAAAAAATAATAATTGGGAGTATTAATATGATAAAAATTATATCTATAAGTTTGATAGTTTTATTTGCCATGTCTTTTATCGGTTGTTCGGATAAAAAGGAATCTGAAACAGAGATTGAGAAATCAGAGCGGATATTAAATAGTAGATAGGTATTAATGAAGCTAATGATGACTATTAAGGTAGAAGTCGTCAGACACTATGAGGGGCAAATTCGGTGCTCATGTAGATTCATGCTGAGACCTATAATTTAATAAAAAATATAGAGTAATTATTTTCATTTTATTATGAAATCAAGTTTGCATGATTTAATACTCTTTTTAACCCATAAGAAGGAGAATTTATTATCTCTATCTTACTATTTTTAGTATCAAGCTCAAATAAAGATTTTATATCATTGGTTCGTATTAAAAATGATTTTTTTGAATTTTTAGTTATAACTGCTTTAGCTAGTGATTTTATAGCCTCTTCAATCGTCTCATTCTCTTTTTGAATCCGAACCAATATAGGTCCATCTTGGTATGTTTTTTTCAAAATTGCATCTATACCACTATTTCTTTGTACAGGAACATAATCAATATCATGCAATAGTTTTTCAACTAAATCACTTACATTTTGATATGTTTTTTTACCTTTTTTTAATAAGTTAGATTCACTTTTTATAGGATTATTTAATCTTGATTTTGTAAGTTTTATTGCTTCTTCTGACTTATCAATTCCGATAACATCTCTATTGTTTAATTTTCCTGCTATTAAAGTTGTACCACTTCCACAAAAAGGATCTAGTATGACATCTCCTTCATCTGAAGCTATATCAATAATCCGCTCTAATAACAATATCGGTTTTTGAGTCGGATAACCCACTCTCTCTTTTGCTTTAGGGTTAAGGTATGGGATCTCCCAAACATCATTTAATGGGACACCTTTTTTAATATCGCTATTTATAATATTGCCATTTTTATCTTTTGCATATACCGTTTTGCCATCTTTATTTCTAACTCTTTTTTGAAGTATTTGGTCTATATTTGTTGTTTCTGAATAATCGTTGTATATTGTTTTAAATTTAAAATCTTTAGTTTTTGAATAAAAATATATAGTTTGATGAGATGGTAATAAACCTTTTTTTGAATTTGACCATCGCTTGTAGTACCAAATTATTTCAGATTGAAATTGTTTTAGTCCAAAAATATTATCTAGCAAAGCTTTAACTATATGAGTAGAATTTTTATCACAATGTACAAAAATACTACCATTACTTTTTAACACTCTTTTTAGTTCTGTTAATCTATCAAATAAAAATTTTGCATACTCTTCGTGATTTTTCCATATGTCATCATATGAAAATTCTTTGCTCCCATCTCTAGTTTTAAGTTTTTGCACTCTGTTTGTAAAAAATGGGGGATCTAAATATATTAAATCTATACTCTCACTCTCAAAAGTAGATAAAATATTTAAGCAGTCACCTTGTATAACTTTTTCCATAGTTTTACTTATCCTTAGTGTTGATTAGTGCAATTTCTTCTAAAATCTTTTTTAAGTCAATTGTTGTTCGTTCTTTAACATATTTCCATGCACTATCACCATAATAATACTCTCCGCCAATACCTTTATATAGTGTTTCTAAAGTATTTTGGATTTTTATAGCTTGTGTTCTATTTGGATAATAAAACATTATTCTTATTGGTTGATAGCCTGCTTCATAAATGACTTTTATTCTAGTATGCTCTTTTGTAATATGGTCTCCATCTGTTGTAGCATCTCTCCATTTAATTTCAATTGCATTATTGTTTTCCAAACAATCAATTTCAAATGTTTTAGGTCGTTGACCTATGGTATTAGGTATTTTTGTTGTAGTAGATTCAGGGAATTGACTTAGAAAACATAATTTTGTAGCTTCTTCTAAAAATGAGCCAGCATATTTATATAAAAATCTACCTTTATTTTGATATAAATCAATTAATTGACCTTCCTTGTCCGTTATACCTAAAACTTGATAAATTAGATAATGAGATTTATCATCATTTTTCATTTCTATTATTCTATTATCTATTTTTGTTTTTAAATTTTCAGAATATTTTTTTGCTAACTCTTTTAGTTGGCTTTCTATTGATGTCATTTATATACTCCACATTTAGATAATATTTCAAAAGTTATGAATTGTAGCTTTATTTGATATAAGAACAAAAGAGCCCTTTTTTAGTATAATCTTACTAAAAAAGGGCTGTGAGATGATAATAATCCCCGCAAGAGTAGCTTCAAGCAGATTTCCAAATAAAGTGTTAGCAGATATAAATGGTCTTCCTATGGTTATTGCTACTGCTAAAAGGGTTGAGAGTATTGATAGAGTTGCTATTGCAACAGACTCAAAAGATGTTTTTAATGTAGCAATAGATGCAGGTTTTCAAGCTGTAATGACATCAAGTGAGCATAAAAGCGGAACTGATAGGATAGATGAAGCTGCTAAAATTTTGAAAATTTCGGATGATGAGATTATTATCAATGTTCAAGCAGATGAGCCGTTTATTGAAGAAGAGGTTGTAAGAGCTGTTTATGATAGGGTTGTAGAAATTCAAAAATCTTGTGAAGATGTTATGATGGTCTCTTGTTATAAAAAGATAGATGCATCTTTGGCTAGTAATCCAAACTTAGTTAAGGTGATTATGGATAACTATGGCTATGCTATCTATTTTTCACGATCTAAAATTCCTTATGATAGAGAAGAACATATAGGGTATTTTGGGCATCTTGGTATCTATGGGTTTACAAAAAAATCATTAAAAGAGTTTTGCCAACTTCCAAATGCACCTTTAGAAGATATTGAAAAGCTTGAGCAGTTACGAGCTATTTATTATGGTAAAAAGATTGCTATGGTTGAAG
>JAMOMX010000334.1 GCA_027066935.1 Sulfurimonas sp.
TTTATTGTAGATACTATCTCCAACCAATTATCGAAACTACATTTTCTATAAAAGTTCTATTTGCTGTAGATATCTAAAATCTTTTTTATTATGTGTCCATAGAGGTAAATCATATATCATACAAGTTGCAGCTATAATAGCATCATAAATAGCCATGTTATGAGATAGCGTATATTTATTTATAAGTGCTGTGGCTAAATCCAGTATTTCCTGATTAATATCGACAGATATAAAGCTAGAAAGTTTTTTATTGATAGTATTTAACTCTCTTTTGTGTTTTGCACCGATACAAACTTCCATATCAACAATAGAGTTAATATAATAATTCTTTTTTTCTGTGTCATCTATACTTAACTTACCATTAATATAGTCAATCATGATACAACTATCTAAAAAAATCATTACGACTTATTTTGTCGTCTAAGACTATGGATATAATTTGCACTATCTGTGATATGCTCTAGGGCATTTTCATCACATGCATTTTCATCAAACTCTTTTTTTATGATACGCATGTGTTTTGTTACATCTTTTTTTGTATATTTTATATTTTTGTCATCTGATGTACTTATAAACTGTTTGATTGCATCGATAACAACTTGATTTAATGCTTTTTTATGTTTTTTTGCAAAATCTTTTAGATTGTCTTCTAGTTCTTTATTGTCTAGGTTTAAAATCAGTTGTGACATAGTTGACTCCTTTTTGATATACTTTCTAAATTATACCACAAAATTTTCTATCTTATAATCTTCTCTCTTTATCAACCTATAAACCCCTATATTTAAGGAAAAATTAGGAAGTGTGGCTTTCAGCCTCACCTAATTGGTATTTATATTTTTAGTTAAATCCGCAATGTATGTAAAAAATATCTATTTTCTAGCAAATTTTAAGTGAGAATAAAAATCACACTTCCTAAAAAAAATCATAAATATTGACTTTTGACTATAAATATTATCTGAGAAGAGAGCTATGACTTCAGTGTGGTATATCTCACAAATCTAAAGCATAACCTCCATTTACAACCACTTCTCTCTCCACATCTCATACATCAGCACAAACCACAACAACGATATATTGACACTTTTTCCCTCATAGTATTCATCTTTTAACTTAACAGTTTCATCCACATTGTAAATACCACTTTGAGAAAGCCTTTGACTATCAAGATAAAAATCCAACACCTCTTTTAAGAGATACTTCTATACTGACACTCATAGATGCTCTATCTACTTTTGTCAATACATCATCAACCATGAATGTTTTATAGTCACACAGTGTCATTTGATCAAGTGGAGACAAATGGTCTACTTTTTTAAATATATCAAAACTGACTATTTATAGCTTTTTTCTTACGTATATGATTTTTAGCCATTTTTGTATATTTTGTAATTTCATCTTTTACATTTGGTATGCTTTTAGATTCGCCACTCTCAACATACTCTATAATCTCTTGTTCTTCTTTTGTTAAGTTCATTTTTTGTCCTTATAAATTTTATGATATTTTCTATGAGGAAAATAGAAGGCTTTAGATACTTTTCAACTTAAACAATACCTTTATGATTTCAATCCTATATAAAAAAATTTAAAATCCCTCAAACTATTTATTGGTTTTTCAACTAATTTATCAGGGTTTGATAAGGTATTCCTTTGGACAAAGCTTTGCTTTTGATAATATCAGCTTCTAATGGCTTTATATTATAAACTTCTCCATTATGAATAATTGTCAAGTTTTCATATAACATCTAGAATTAACTTTTCT
>JAMOMX010000335.1 GCA_027066935.1 Sulfurimonas sp.
AAAGCTCTGTAAGGTTGCGCCACCAGAGCTTTTATGGGTGATATTAGTAACCCTGTTTCTACTATCGTAAATATAACTAGTAGTTGTACCGTTAGGATAAACAACTTGTGTTTGTCTACCTATAGCATCGTAACTGTAAGTTATAGTTCCTGTTGCATCTGTTACAGTTTTTAATCTGCTTAACTCATCGTAAGTCTTTGTGATAGTCTGTGTTGGTGTTTGAACTTGTGTAATGTTTCCAATGGCATCATACTCATAAGCTATAAAGCTCCCATCAGGATTATTAACTCTTGTTATTCTTCCTATATTGTCATATGTGTAAGCTATAGTTCCACTTGCATCTGTAGCAGTTTTTAGTAGTCCACCTTGTGTGTAGGTTGTGTTTAGTGGTGGGGTGTTTGCGGTGAGAGTTAGAGTGAAGAGCAGGATTATTGAGATTAGTTTTAGTATTTGTGTCTGGCTTTTGAACATGAAGTATTTTATCTTATGATGGCTTAGAGTGTGCTTTTTTGGTTGTTTGTGGAAGAGTGTATTTCACATCTGGAGATGTGGAATAAAGAAGTTTGCATTATTTTAAAAGCGACTCAAAAAAGAGTCTATTTCTAGGTTCTTTTAAAAGTTTCTTTGCCTCTTTGTCAGTTAGAATTAATATATCATCTTTTTTATCTAGTTGATCCCAATTTTTTTGCATAAAATCACCTAGCATAATTCTTTCTTTTTCATAAAGTATACCGTATCTTTCAAGTATTTGAAGAAGAATAAAATTTCTTTTTCCTATATAAAAACTAGATTTATTTTTCAAGGTGTACCATTTTGGATTCTCTTTAGGAAGACCTGGAAATATGTATCCAACATCAACAATCTCATTTTCTACAAATAAGGAAATAAGTTTATGATGATGCTCTAAACATGTATTGTTTTTATATTTTGCCTCTCCTTTTCGACTTATATAAATTTGAATTTTATAATTTTCATATATTTCCATATGTCCAAAAATCAACCCTGTACTGTTGTCACCTAGATTGATTGATACATTAGAGCATTGTCCTTTGGCATATTTTTGAGAATCTTCAGGTATGCGACTTTCATACCAAGCCATTCTATCAAACCAATCTTCAAATTCAAAAATGTTTGGTAAGAATTCATTTTTTTCATTAAGTACGGTTTTTAAAAAATAAAAAAACTTTGATAACCTTTCAACTTCTTCTTTATTTTTAATGTATATGGTCAACTCTGCACAAGACCCTTTTAACATCTAGTTCCCCTTATATTGGTATTTTTGAGATAGCAATCGCTTGCACTGTCGCTCTAATTGTCCATGAGATACAATTTGTACCAACTAAACTGTAAGTAATATCACATTCATTTATGGAGCCTCTCAATACAACTGCTTCCCATATTGATTTTTGAATCGGAGTAAGTTTTATTATTTTTGTTCCTATCCCTTTCAGACCTATCCTATTTATAACTTTACTTTTTTCAATATAGCCTTTAGTTGATCTAAGTTTTTTTTGAAATACTTTCGCCCAACCACCATATGCACCAACATCATATCTAAATCCAACAGAGCCATTTTTTTTACCAATATACATATACATATGAGGTCTCCACAATATTGAATAAGTATAAACATTCCAAATTTTCATTTTTCTGGAACTGCGTGCAAGAATAGGAGCAGACCGTATGGTTGCAGAAAGAATACCTCTAATAGCAATGCCAGCAGTCAAACCTAGCATGCTCATATTTCCACTAGGAT
>JAMOMX010000336.1 GCA_027066935.1 Sulfurimonas sp.
ATTTCTACACTTTTTCTACATTTATTTATGTTAACATTGTACTATCATAGTATATCAAAACTTAAAGGAATTTTTTATGATTTTTAAAACGGTTCTCTTTTTGTTTGCTATTTTTACTATTGGATGCGGGGTTATGAATACTCCAAATGAACAAGAGGAAAACACAGATGCAAAATTGGCTGAGGAGGTTGTACTTATTTCAAAAATTTTTGATGGAGATTTTTATGAGATAGATGTTGCATCTAGGTTTGGGTTTTCTTATAAAGTTTTAGACTCAAACTTGTCATTAAACAGTTTTTCTGATGAGTTAAATTCTATAACGCCAGATGCAAAACTTGCTTTGTGGGACAATAAAATGTTAAATGCAAATGTTGATTTTAAAAAAGATAATATCTTGATTTATACATTTGTATCAAAATCTTGTTATTACGAAGATAGTGTATCAAATAGTGAGATTAAGATATCATCAACTAGGCAAACTTGTGACAACTCTAAAGATATATCTTTTGTCTATGTTTATAAAGTTTCAAAAGAGATAAAGCAGATAAGAGTAAGAGTTGATGGGGAGCTTGACTTGATTATAATTTAATTATAAAAGTTGTATTTACGTCATCTATTTTAACTAAAAGTTTACCACTCATCTGCTTTTCAACAATCATCTTAGCGATATAAAGCCCTATGCCGTCGCTATCTTTTTTGGTACTAAAGTATGGTTCAAAAATTTTATCGAGATATTTTTTTTGAATTCCTCCTGCATTGTCTGTTATCATTATGGTTGGTTTATCGATTGATATAATAATCTTAGGATTTTCTATCTTTCTCTCTACAATTTCATCTTTTGCATTATTTATAATGTTTAAAACTGCTTGTTCAAATTCATTTTTGTTTCCAAAAAATATAAAATTTTCTTTAACTGTTAATTCAATTGAGAGTGAGGAGATTTTTATCGCATTTTGGCAGGTTGTTTTTATATCAAACTCCTCTTTAGTTTTGGAAGGGTTGTAGAAATTTCTAAAATCATCGATAGTTTTTGACATATACTGAAGTTGGGAATTTGCCTCTTTTAGTTTACTCTCTATGATTTTTGGGTTTTGGCTATTTTTTTTGATGTTCATAAATAAAAAAGAGAGATGTGTTAGAGGTTGTCGCCACTGGTGAGCTATACTTGCTATCATCTCTCCAATGCTTGCTAATCGAGACTGTTGCAAAAGTAGGCTTTGTGCTTTTTGTTTCTCATCTTGGAGTAGTTTTATCTTGTAAGTAAGAGCTAAAGAGAGCAGTAGAGCTTCGATTGAAAATGCGATATGTAAAAATGGAAAGTCGTCGTTAAGCACTTTTAGATAAACCAAAGCCCCAACAATTATGACTAAATTCCAAGCAAAATAAAATAGATAATAAGGTGTGTTTTTGTTTTTTATGAGACGATTTGATTCTGAAATTACAAGATAGATAGGGATAAATATAGGGATTAGTCCTGTTATGATATTTTGACCTGTTATAAGAGTGATTATGATGTCGATGAAGCTGAAGTAGATTATCACTTGGATGATAATATCTAGTTTTTTTATCTTTTTTGTATCTAAAAACTCTCGAATAAAAAGCATAGAAAAAATTAAAACCAATAGATGCATTAGGGCATGAATAGTAAAATTATTCAAATCATAAAGTAAGTTAAACGGAGCGATATAAAGACTCTCCAAAGTGATTAAAAAAAACAAAACACTAAGTTGTGCTAAAGCATAATATAAATACTG
>JAMOMX010000337.1 GCA_027066935.1 Sulfurimonas sp.
AATCTTTCAAATGTAACAGGTTTTCTAAACATGCTCACAGCTGCTAAAAATAACAGTGTCAAAAGATTTGTTTATGCATCTAGTAGCTCTGTATATGGAGATTCAAAAGAGCTTCCAAAAGTAGAAAGTAAAACTGGCAATTTACTCTCTCCGTATGCAGTTACAAAGTATACAAATGAGCTTTATGCAGGAGTATTTTATAAATGTTATGATGTGGAGCCGATAGGCTTAAGATACTTTAATGTCTTTGGCAAACGACAAGATCCAAATGGTGCTTATGCTGCGGTCATACCAAAATGGCTAAGTGCTTTAATTCATAAAAAAGAAGTATATATAAACGGAGATGGAGAGACAAGCAGAGACTTTACCTACATAGCAAATGTCATCCAGTCAAATATCCTAGCAGGAACTACAACAAACAAAGAAGCCTTTGGAGAAGTTTTTAACGCTGGAATAGGAGGACGACTAACTCTAAATGAACTTTATAACTCTATAAACAGAGAATTAGAAGAAAACTTAGAAAACTTTACAAAAAAAGAGCCAATCTACAGAGACTTTAGAGCAGGAGATATCAGACACTCCAATGCAAACATAGAGAAGTTGAAAAATAGTGTCGGGTATGAACCAACTCATGATATAGATAGAGGACTTAAAGAGTCTATTAAATGGTATATAGAAAATCTTAGAGCCACAACTTAATGGTGCAAATCTTATGTAGAGTTTGTTTTAGTGCTCTATAAAAAATCGCTCAAGTTTTTAATTAATTTTAATAATAACTTAGATAAAATATCTACATAAAATTATCTAAAAATTTTAAAGTTCTAAAAAGAAAGTAGAAGTTTCTAATCAATCCTTTTCATACTTTATTACTATAGGAAAAAAATGATAACTAAAGATAGATTGTTTCAACTCATAAAAGATGGCGAAGGTCACACTATAGAGTTTAAAGCTTCATTTCAAAAAGAGACTATAATCTCCGTAGTTGCATTTGCTAATGCAGTTGGAGGATATATCTTACTAGGAATTGATGACCATGGCAGTATAGAAGGTATAACTATAGATAAAGAGACTCTCAAAGAGTGGATAAATCAAATAAAAGTAAATACTCAACCAAATATCATAGTAGATATACAAGATATCAAGATAGATAGTAAAAAAGTTGTCGTTATAGAAGTAAAAGAGTACCCTATAAAACCTATTAGCTACAAAAATAGATACTACAAAAGGATAAAAAACTCAAATCACATGATGAGTTTAGATGAGATAGCAAACGAACATCTAAAGAGTATAAACTCTAGTTGGGATTATTATATAGATGATAGACATGATTTTAGTGATATATCACAAGAAAATATTATCAAATTTATAGAAAAAGTAGAAAAAAATCTTGATAAAACTTTTTATGACGATCCACTTACCATACTCAAAAAGTATGAACTTATCAAAGATAATAGATTAACTTTTGGAGCATATCTATTATTTACCTCAAACAATTCGGCGCTCACAGCTTTTCAAATAGGTAGATTTAAAGATGATATAACTATCATAGACAACATAGACATCAACACAAATCTTTTAGATCAGATAGAGATAGCTATAGAGTTTATAAAAAAGCATCTTATGACAGAGTTTATCATCACAGGAGAACCACAAAGAACAGTAAGATACGACTATCCACTAGAAGCTATAAGAGAGATAGTTATAAATATGATAGTTCATCGAGACTATAGAGATAGTGGTAACTCTATCATAA
>JAMOMX010000338.1 GCA_027066935.1 Sulfurimonas sp.
ACTTAAATGGAAATCTTTTAAGTGAAGCTAGTAAATATACTGATAGTGATGGTAACAAAGAGTTAGCAGCTGATATACAATTAAGTACAGATGCACAAGATACAAAAGTAGAGATAGGAGATATACCTAATTTTACTATAGATGAGAGTACTAGAGAGTTACCTCAATTTAAAGGGAGTGGATTAGTCTATGATGCTTTTATCAAATACAACATAGATCCTGAGTTTAAAGCAGTTGCACAAGATCTTACTACAGATATGGCTAAAACAGCAACAGAGTTTGATAGCTTTATAGATCAGTATTCAGGTTATACAGCATTTGTAAATGAGATGCAAGAGAGATATAGTGTAGCAGACTTTCAGATGGCAGAAGCTGATAAAAAAGCTTGGATAGTAGAAAGATTTGAAGCGACAGATGCAGTGACTAGTCGGATAGAAAATTATTATCATGAGAACTTAAACAATGGAAAAGTGTCAGCTAAAGCAGTTACAGATAATGCAAACCTAATTTCTAGTGTTAACAATAGTTACACGAAAAAAGTAGCTTAATAAAAAGATAAAAAAACTTGCCTTAGAAATATTTTTTAGCTACAATAGTAAGTTATAATTAACTAAAGGCATATAATTTAATGATTGGACGATATTTTAATAAATTTGTAAAAACAATAAAAAAACAGATGAAAAGAAAATCTTTAAAGAAATAAAAAAGCTAAATACAAAAGGAGAAAAAGTGTTTAAAAAGATAATTGATTTATTTATAGGCACAACATTGAAAAAGATAGTTTTACTGTCTTTGATATCGATAACTATATTTTTATCATATATCATAAAAACCATTCCAAATTTTGAAAAAAAGAGTGGCTACGATATCGTCTGGAAAAGTGAGTATGATAAGTATCACCAAGGATACTGTTTACAAGAAAATAAAATCTTCTCTGATGAAGAACTCTTTAGAAGAGGAATCATTCAGTATCTTGAGAAAGATATTATAGTAGACAAGAAAATATGGATATATAGATATAAAACTCTAGGATTGGGTGATGATAAAGAGTGGAAACCTGTTGGATACTATGTACTAAGTGAACTAGACTCTAACGATTGGTATGAGAAATTTAAAGCCAACTATGACCGCACAAAAAAATCTGGATTAAGAGATATGCTTTTTAACACATTTAATGCTAAACCCTCTAGCATCGATGACATCAATGAGCTTCTAACTATAGATATGAGTGATATGACAGCAGGGTTTAAAAAGCCTGTGGTTCTAAGTTATGGTAATGGTACTTATAGTCTTTATTTGGGTGATTTTTTATTAAACAAAGATGATGATGGATTATGCTTTTATAATTATCGTGAAACATATTTGATACCAGAACGAGAAATACGTAAGTTTAACAAAAGAATTTATAAAGAAATCTTAAAAACAAGAGACTTTGGGTGTACTCATACAAATATAGATCGTTGTGGCAATGTCAGTTATGATGTAGAAGAAGTATATCTAAATTCTAGAGAACTTACAGGCGGTTGAAAATTAGAAATAAAATTAGAAATAAAATAGATGGAAACGATTCTCTACAAGATGCAAAAGTAAAACTTGCTGATTTAGCAAATAGTTTAGATGCAGTAAGTCTAACTATCGTAGGTAAAAGTATAATTGCTTATAAACTATTGGCAGATAGAGGTATAACAGCAGATAATCAAGATATAACTCAAAAGATAGAGTTTGGTGATGATTTAATTAGTGTTAACAA
>JAMOMX010000339.1 GCA_027066935.1 Sulfurimonas sp.
ACTATCAGTGTAGATGCAAATGATACTGGCTCAGAACCAATCAGATACTTTAGAAGAACTATACAAAAACTCTAAATTTAATCTTTAGTAAACTTATTCATGTTATAATCTTTTATATTACAAAACTAAGGATTATTAATGAATATTTCATTAACAGGAAGACATTTAGAGCTTACAGAGCCAATCAAAAAACATATGAACTCCTCAATAGAGACACTTAACAAATATAACATGGATATAACAAGTGTGAACGTTGTAGCATCAGCTCAAACTAAAAAAGGTAAGGAACACTCAATGGTTGAGTTTGTTATCAATCTTGCTGGTAAAAATTCTATCATAATTAAACAAAACGATGAAGATTTATATGCATGTATAGATATCGCTATTGATCGTGCTCAAAAAGCTATGCGCCGTATGCATGACAAAGAGGTTGATCATCAAAAAGTTGGACTAAATGAGCTTAAATCACAAGTAAACAACGGTATAGATATAAAAAGAGAAGAGCTTTTAAATGAAGATGAAATAGTACCTGTAGAACTTGATCTTTATAAACCTCGTGAGCCTGAAGATGTTTTAAATGACTTAAAAGACAGTGGAAAAATGTTTGAAATCTTTTTAGACAATGACCAAAAAACTCGTGTACTTTACAAAAGAAATGATGGTAAATTCGGGCTTTACTAATGCCTTTGGCTTGAGCGTATGGAATATTTTTTTAAAAAATGTTCACGGGAGCTCAAAGTAGAGCCAAGGGTAGTTCTATCTCAAAGAGATAGAACTAAACAACTAAGTCAAATTTTACTTTTGCAACTATCTCCTCATCTTCACCCATATCAACCCATCTGAACTGTTTACCACTTTGAGAACTCCCCTTTAGTAAATCACCACCTTTTCTATATTTTAAATCTAAATTTGCTATATCAAAACCACTACTAGTTTGACAAAATTTATCCAACCTTTTACTTGAGTTTTGATTTGTATATAAGTAACAGTACCCTTTAAGCCCTGTACGGCTCACACGACCACGAAGTTGATGAAGGGTTGAGAGTCCTAATCTCTCAGCTCCCACTATAACCACCGTGCTTAAGCGTGGCAGAGATATACCAACCTCAACAACAGTTGTAGCTATTAAAATATCTCCATCTTTTGAAAAGTCAAATAACACTTGTTCTTTATCTTTATCTTTTCCATGTGTTACATATACATTTTTAAAATTTTTCTCCCAATACCCACGTGCTTCATCAATACTTTGATACTCTAAAACTTCACTTTGCTCAACAAGCGGATAAACTAAAAGGACTTGATTACCCTTTTGAATCTCCTCTTTAATATGTATTAGTAAATCTGAAAAATCATTCTTATGGATAACTTTGCTTGTTATATCTTTTTTAAAAGGGGTAGTGGTTATCAAACTTACATCTATATTTGCTGTTTCTATCATAGCTAATGTTCTAGGAATTGGAGTTGCAGAGAATTGTAAAAAATGTGGTCTTTGCCCCTCTTTATTTGTACTATCACTAGAGGTTACTAGTTTTTCAAGCATATTTCTTTGTTGTGTTCCAAAACGATGTTGCTCATCAACCATGACAAGTCCAGCTTTTGGTAGATCTCTATACAACAAAGCGTGTGTACCTATGATAAAATCATACTCATGCAAAGAGATTTTTTTACTTGTTTTGTTTGTTACAAGTATTGTTTTTAAACTTGGATTATATTTTTTTGCTTCATCAAAAAGTTGATTTGCAAGTATTGTTGTTGGTGCCATCAAAATTGAACGATTTACTCCCATCATAAAAGCAGAAGCCAAAATAACCATAGTTTTTCCACTCCCAACATCACCAACTACCATCCTTTTAGCTGCAACATCTTTAGAAAAATCTACTTTTATATCTTTAATGGTCTCTATCTGTTTTTTAGTAAGCTCAAATGGTAAAGTTTTTGCCCACTCTTCATAGTTATAATCTCCACATACTATAGTTTTAAAATACCTTCTTTTGGAAGATAATTGCTTCATATATAAATAAAGTTCTGTATATTTTAAAGCATATAAAGTTTTTTCATCAATCTCTTTTAGATTAATGATTTTATCTTTTGTAAAATGAATATTTAGCAGCTCTTCACTAATATCGTTAGGTATCCCCTCCTCTACTAATTTTTCTTTAGTTAGATTTGCCTTAATAAATTTACCCATAACATCAGTTCTTAATTTTGTTTTATATTTTGGCATAATTGTGCCAACATTAAGTACTTTTTTTGGCATATTTATACTGCATTGACCCATCTTACACTCACACATACCGAAAAAATAATCTCTATCTCCAATATTAAACTGGTGTATCATATATGGCTTTGGATGAAACAAAACACCTGTAATTTTATGTCCAAAATTATGAGCATAAAAAATAATTTGAATAGAATTTTTACCTCTGTATACTGATTCTATAGTTGCATCTATAACTTGTGGTGTGTGTGGGATTAGTTTATCATTTAGACGGAGGTCTTCATAGGTATGTGGGATTATAAGGGAGAGTTCACCCAAAGATGAGATATTTAATTTTTTAAATTTTTCCTCTACATCTTTTGTAAAACTCATAAGTTTACCTTTTTTTTAAGTTATATTAAAACTATAACCTAAAAAGTAAACAAATAAAAAATATATGTCAAATTGACATATATTACTTAGTTACTATTGCAAAACTAAGCTCTAAAATCTCTTTATGACTTTTAATATACTCATTTAAATCTTCTAATTTAAGGGTTTTAATCTTTTGTAACTCTTGAGTTGAATAACCAAATTCATGTCCACGGTAATACTCTTGAAAGGTGCGTGAAAGTCTTTGACTCATAGTCTCTACTCTCAAAGGTTCACTACCTAGTAAAAACTTTTTAGTTTGTTCTAGCTCCTCTTTGGTAACACCATTTTTTACAAAATTTGTTATAACCTCTTGCACGGTTTTTTTTGCTTCATCTAAAGATTCTAGCTTTGTTTGAAGATAACCACTCATATATGAAGATGATTTATTTACATTAAAACTTGCATAAGTTGAATAAGCTAGACCTTTTTTAACACGAACCTCTTCCATCAACCTACTTCCAAATCCACCAGCACCTAAAATAAAAGCAGCTACTCGAGATTTATATGTATCTTCAGATGATACTTCCATATTATATGGTGATCCAAAATAAAGATAAGCTTGCTGTGTCTCTCTTTTTAAAATTACCTCTTTTGGAGTTTTTCGAACTTCATAATTTTTTAAAGGCTCCATTTTACCCTTTGGCATATAAGATATAAGGGTTTGAAGCTTTTGTTTTACTTCATTCACATCTACATCTCCACCAATCACAACTATAAGTCTAGAACTAACTATATGCTCATCTATAAATTTTTGTACATCATCTAATTTTATTGTTTTTATACTTTGTATTGTTCCAGAGGTTGGATTTGCAAGTGGTGTACCCTTAAATAAAACACTTTTTAACTCATTACCAGCTACATAATCAAAGTTGTTTTCTTTTGAGCTTAATTGTCCAACTAGTGTAGTTTGAACTTTAGTTAAAACCTCTTGAGTGATATTTGGATCTTTAAGCAGTGCATCAAAATAACTCAATGCTTCATCAAATTCATCACTTAAACATGACAGCTCCATCACAAAAGTCTCACGACCTGTTGATGCTGATATATGAATAGCTCTTGATTCAAGAAGCTCCGCAAATTGTGTTGAGCCTAACTTTTTTGTACCCTCACCCATAACTTTAGCACTAAATTTTGCCAAACCAGGGATTTTTGTATCAGTTATACTTCCAGAATTTTGAAATATAAACTGCATATTTATAAGTGGTAATCTTTTATCACTCTCAAAAATTACTGGTATCTCAAAGCCATTTGTTTTTATATATTCTATTTGTGCTGCCATTAAAAATTGTCCTAGTATTAATATTGATATAATTATTTTTTTCATTAAAATCTCTCTAGTATTTCATAAGCTGTATTGCGGACGCACGGTATCTCTCCAACATCACGAATTAGATGTATCATCTCATCTTGTGCCATACTAAAGTTTGCACCCGCACTACTTACAACATTTTCTTCCATCATAGTTGAGCCTAAATCATTTGCTCCAAATTTTAAAGCCATCTGTCCAATATATGGACCTTGTGTTACCCAAGAAGATTGAATATTTACCACATTATCAAGATAAAGTCTCGCTACTGCTAAAAGTCTAAGGTAACGGTTTGAAGATGGTTTATCCATATCTGGAATCTGAGCCAAAAGTTCAGTGTTATCACCTTGAAAACTCCACATTATAAAAGCACGAAAACCACCTGTTTCATCTTGAAGTTTACGCACCATATCAAAATGCTCAATTATATCTTCATCACTCTCAATCGTTCCATACATCATTGTTGCTGTACTCATTATGCCTAACTTATGAGCTTTTCTATGAATATCTATCCACACATCGCTATCTATCTTTTTTGGTGCAATGATGTCACGAACCTCATCTGAAAGTATTTCAGCTCCAGCACCTGGTATAGAAGCAAGACCTTTAGCCTTTAATCTCTCCAATACCTCTTCAATACTTATACGAGAAATTTTAGCTATAAAATCAATCTCAATAGATGAAAATCCATGTATAGTAATAGTAGGATATTTAGTATGGATATGCTCAACTAAATCTTCATACCACTCTATTTTAAGTTTTGGATGTACCCCACCCTGAAAGAGAATCTGAGTTCCACCAATTTCTAAAAGTTCATCTATTTTTTTATCAATCTCTTGAAATGTTAATACATACGCATCCGCGTCTTTTTCATGCCTATAAAATGCACAAAATTTACAATCAACCCAACATATATTAGTATAGTTAATATTTCTATCTACTACAAATGTTGTAACACCTTTTGGATGTAACTCTTTTTTTCTTTCACTTGCCATTTTTCCTAACTCTAGTAAGTCAGCATTTTGCATTAAATCAAGAGCTTTTTCTTTAGTTAATCTTTGCATATATACTCTAGTTTATTCAGCAGGTGTAACTGTATCTTTTGAGATAGCATCTAAAACACCATTGATAAACCTAGGTGATTGTTCTGTACCAAAAGCTTTTGTAATCTCTACAGCTTCATTTATAACTACAGCAGAGTCAAGATCACCAAAAAGAATCTCAAAACTAGCTAATCTTAGAGTAGCTCTCTCAATACTACCAAGTCTCTCAAAATCCCAATCTTTTAAATGTTTAATAATTGCCGCATCACATGCTTCAATATTTTCAAGCACACCCTCATAAAGACCTAATGCAAAATCTTTTTGTTTGTTACGGATTTTTTTCTCCTCAAGTATCTCACTTGTATGTTCAGCAATATTTCCATTTCCTAAATCATAAGCATATAGTAATGATACTACTGCCATCCTTGCATGATGTCTAGTTGCCATAATTTATTTTCCTTAGATTTATATTCTGCTTCGTAAGAAGCTAGCTTTAGTCGTCTCAGCGGCGCAAGCGAAGTAAAAGGGACTTTGTTCCTTTTACGGACTTATTAAATGGATTCGTAAAGGTCAAGCATCTCGATAACAGTAGTCATCGCTTCAAACCCTTTGTTTCCAGCTTTTGTACCAGCACGCTCTATTGCTTGCTCAATTGTATCAGTAGTAAGCAATCCAAAACTAACTGGTTTTTGGTATTTTAAACTCATAGTAGCAATCCCTTTTGTAGCTTCAGCAGATACATAGTCAAAGTGAGGAGTAGCACCACGAATAACTGCACCTAATGCACAAATAGCATCATATCTTCCACTTGCTAATAATTTATCAACTATCATTGGAAGCTCAAACGCACCTGGAACTATTACATGTTCAACATCACCATCATCTCCACCATGACGATCAAACGCATCTTTTGCACCCTCAACTAAACGGTCAACTATAAAATGGTTCCATCTTGTACTTACTATTGCTATTTTTTTACCATTTATTACTTTTAAATTACCTTCAATTAATTTCATATTGTCTCCTTAAATTTTTTGTATTTGTTTGATTTTTTCTATTAGAATTTCTAATTCATCTAACTTAATCATATTTGGTCCATCACTTTTTGCGACACTTGGGTCAAAATGTGTCTCCATAAAAAAACCATCAACTCCAACAGCCGCTGCACCTTTTGCCAAGTATGGAACCATTGAACTATCTCCACCTGTTTTACCATCTTGAGCAGTTGGCATCTGAACAGAGTGAGTCGCATCAAATATAACTGGTGCAAATTTTCTCATAGTTACTAAATTTCTCATATCTACTACCATGTTTCCATATCCAAAAGAGTTACCTCTCTCACATAAAAAGACACCGTGTTTTTTAGAGTTCTCATAAGTTGCAACACTGCAACCACGAGTTTGTAAAACTTTTAAAACAGGATACTCCATTGCAGAGCCACTTAAAAATTGCCCTTTTTTGATATTTACTTTTCTTTGAGTTTTTGCACATGCTACAAGCAAATCAGTTTGGCGACATAAAAAAGCTGGGATTTGCAACATATCTACAACTTCTGCTACTTGTGCAACTTGAGTAGACTCATGTACATCTGTAACTATTTTATAACCAAATTCCTCTTTGACTTTTTGAAGTATTTTTAAACCCTCATCAATCCCAAGTCCACGAAATGACTCTAAAGATGTACGATTTGCTTTATCAAAACTAGCTTTAAAATAAAAATCAATATTTTCATCTTTATGATATTTTTCTAATGACGAAGCTATTTTTAAAATATTTTCTTCACTCTCAATAACACAAGGTCCAGTTAATAATGTCATATATTTCCTCTATAGTGAAAAAAATCACTGCTTTAAAATAAAAAGAGATTATAACATAATGAATTATTACTTAGCTTTAGCTACCATAATTCCAGCTAAAACTATAAGTGTAATTCCACATAAATTAAGAAAACTTGGAAGGCTGTCTCCTAGTAATATACCAAGCATAATTGCAAAAACAATATTTGTATATGAAACTGCCCCCACTATCCCCGCTTTTGTCTCTCCATAAGCTTTTGTCATATATATTTGAGATAATGTACCTAATAATCCAAGTGCTAAAACATATACCCAAACTATACCTTGAGGCATAACAAATTCACCCATCATAAAATCTAAACTTGAGATGTGAATATACTCTGATAATACAAATAAAACAATGGGTCCAATGGTTCCAGTAAGTGTAAAAGATAAAACTATTGTACGAGTATCATAATATTTTTGCAATTCACGAACAGAGGTATAAGCTAGGGCCGCTCCAATCCCACTAAAAATTCCAAGCAAATCATATTTTGTAAAACCTAAATTTGGTTGTGTGATTAGAAGAATTCCACCAAAACCTATAAAAACTGCCATCCAAGCTTTTAATGGTAGTTTTTCTCTTAAAAAAAACCAAGCAAATATAGCTGTGAAAATAGGTGCTGTTTTACTAAATGTTACAGCATCACCTAGTGAAATATTTGCAATATTATAAAAATACGCAAGCAATGCGCTAAAACCCATAAATCCGCGAAAAAAGAGCAAAAAAGGTCTCCCTCCCCGCTGAATCATGGGAGTTTTATATACAGCATAACCTATAGTTAAAACCCCAAAAACATTTCTAAAAAAAACTACTTCTAACGATGGCATATGCTCCGAAGCAAGTTTGGCAAAAGCTCCCATAAAAGCAAAAAGTATTGAAGCTATCAACATATACTTAACACCATTGTTTATATTTTTAATTCTATTCATAATTGCAATTATACCAATCTATTTACTTCACTACTTTATAATTGCAATTACAAAGGAAAATAATGGGAAATTTAATAATTTTTGCAGTAGTTGGTTATATACTCTATATTGTATTTAAAAGTTATGCACGTTATACAAACTATTCAAAACAAGCATTTAAAAACTTTTCTGTATCACATGAAAATCTTGCAAAAAGTGATTTAGGGCTTTTTGTAGCCCTTGCTGCTAAAGTTGCAAAAGCTGATGGAAAAATTGATAAACTTGAAGCTCAACTTATAGGGTTACTGTTTGATGATATAGCTACAGTATTTCCAGAGCCACAAAAAACCAGAGATATTTTAAAACAAATTTTTGATGAAGAAAAAGAGCGTAAAGATGATATTGAAAGAATCGCTTCTACTTTAGGCAATGCAATAAAAAGAGATAAAGCTAAACAACAACAATTTATGGGATTTTTAATACAGTTGGCTTTTGTTGATGGTAGTGTAAGTGAGAGTGAAGATGAAATCCTCCAAACAATAGCTGAGGCATTTCAGCTAGATCCAGATACTTACCATGCGATGTTTGATAAATTTGAAAAGATGATGCAAAATATTACTCCAAAGGTAAATATAGACGATGCTTATAAACTTTTGGGGATAAATAAAGATGATGATATGAGTGTTATTAAAAAAGCATACAGAAAACTAATTCGCCAATATCACCCTGATATTATTAAATCTCAAGGAAAAAGTGAAGAGTATATGCAAGAAGCGACCGCAAAAACACAAGAGATAAATCAAGCTTATGAGATGATAAAAGAGTTTAAAAAGTAATTTAAAAATTATTTAACATTAAAATCTTTTTCCCAAAAAAATTCTATCCACTCATTTGCTTCATTTATCCAAAAATGAGGCTCATAAATGGAGGTTTTTTTATAAAAAAGAGCTGCACTTTTAAACTCTATATCTTTATTTTCACACTCTAGCAATTCCATAATAGCTTTAAATGTCTCACCACTATCAGCTATATCATCAACAACTAATACACGCGAGACATCCTTAAATTCACATCTATTAAAGATTGTAATATTGTCTCTTTTATCTGTTTTATCATAAAGTTCAGTTCTTAAACTTTGAACATTTCGTATATCTAACCCCTCTGCCATAAGATGAGCAATTGTAAGCCCACCACGAGCAATAGCTACTATTGCATCTGGATTATATTCTTTTACTTTATTGATTAGTTCATTTGTATCTTGTTTAAAATTTTCATAACTATAATATTTCATAGATAAAATTATACCAATTAAGTTTTATTTAAAGCTTTTATAGGGTATGATTAAGGTATATAATCTAAGGAATACAGTGTATAAGTATATTTTAATTGCAATTATTACTACTTTTTTTATTGGATGCTCAACTTCTAATCAAAAAAAATCAGCACACTACTATACAGCTCCTGCGCAAAATTTTAATTTTTTATATGCATCTGGTTCAGGAAAAAGTAAATTAAAAGCTAAAAACAATGCAATTTCAAACCTAAGAGTTAAAATTAATAATACTTTAGACAAAGCATTTTTAGACAAAACTACCAAATTGAAAATAGCACAAGAACAAGATATTAAACAAATACTTAAAGAGAATGAAATATTTTCAAAGACCATAACTATGTTTGGTCTAAGAGTTGAAAAAGCAACTATACATAAAAAAGAGTATACCATTTTGGTTAGATTACCAAAAAGTTTTGTTTTTGATTATGCAAATAAAATATTTACTAAAAAAATGAAAGCCTCTAAGCAAAGATATGAAATATATAAAGACAAAATTTCTATTACAAAATATATGTATCTTTTAGAAGAGTTGCCACATTATTATAAATTGGCAACTCTGCTTGAAGCAAAAAAAATGGCATACATAACTTACAATACTAAAAAAGAAGCTGAGTATTTAAATGAAATAGGGAGTGAATTTTTTAGATTGAAACAAAGTGTCAGTCTATATATTTTCAGTGATGTCAACTCAAAGGTATTCGCTTTAAATATAAAAAATGCAATTATTGCTAGTGGTCTAACCGTTAGCTCAAAACCACTAGATAACAACCATTTTAATCTATTTATCTCTTCTCAAACAACTAATTCGCAAGATTATGACTTCAACAAAGCTAAGACATTAATTAAATATAGAACTTTTGATCAAAATAAAAAAGAGATTGCTTTTAGACAACATACATTTGTAAGTAAATCAAGAGTATCCCATTTAGATGCTAAAAAACAATCTACTTTTTATGTAAAAAACAAAATTAGAAAACTTGGTGTTTATGATTTTATCGGCTTGTATTAATTAATAAATGTAATTTAAGACTATAATAGATATAATTTATCTATATTATCCTAAGGAAATCAATATGAATAAGACTATTAGTTCAATTGCTATAGCGTGTTTAACAGCTGCAATAATTACAGGATGTGGAGATAAAGATCCTGTACCTGGAGATGATTTTGAGTGTAAACAAGAAAATGTTCTTGCACCAAAATGGACTTGTGTGCCAGAAGTTAAAGGGTCATATGCTGGTGTTGGGGTAGCTCAAAAGAGTGCCGCTGGGATGGGATATATGAGAAAAGTTGCAGCTGCTAATGGTCGATCTGATTTAGCACAACAAATCAAGTCTCAAATTAAAGACAAATTTGAATCTTTTACTAGTACTACAGGTGTTAGTGATGCTGAAACCGTAGATCAAGCTACAGCTGCTGTTACAAAACAAGTTGCAAAAGTTGACTTAGAAGATTCAAAAGGTGTTGATGTTTGGACATCTCCATCAGGTTCACTTTATATGTTAGTAACTGTCCCTGAAGCTACCGTAAATAATGTTGTAAAAAATACGGTTAAGACTAGTTTCAAAAATGAAAATGCTTTGTGGCAAAAATTTCAATTAAAAAATGCTTTAGAGGAGCTTGATAAAGAATTTCCCTCTGATTAACTTTTATTACTCCCTTTGGGAGTAAGTATCCCCTCAATATAAAAATATCTTTAATTTAGATATAATTCCATTAATATTTAAACTATAAAGATACATAGCAAAAATTCTATTCTTCTCCGGCTACATTTACTGCGTAAAAGTGCTCGTCAAAGAAATCTACACTGCAAGAGGCATACTATGAAAAAAATCGCCATTATTGGTCGTCCAAATGTTGGAAAAAGCTCACTATTTAACCGCTTAGTAAAAAAAAGAGATGCAATCACATCTGATTTAGCAGGAACAACACGTGATGTAAAAAGAAGAGATGTGGTAATAAATAACAAGCGTGCCCTTCTTTTAGATACTGGTGGATTAGATAAAGGTTGTGAACTATTTGATAAGATTAAAGAGATGTCTCTTAAAGCTGCATATAAAGCTGATATTATCCTTTATATGGTTGATGGTAAGGGTATCCCTGAAGATGAAGATAAAAAACTTTTTTATGAGCTTCAAACTCTTGGTAAAGATGTAGCCCTTGTAGTAAACAAGATAGACAACGATAAGATGAAAGAGAAACTTTGGGATTTTTATGAGTTTGGATGTGATGCTATTTTTGGTATATCAGTATCTCATAACCGTGGAACAGTTGACTTACTAGAATGGATAGCTAAACAAATCCCAGATGAAGATATCCTAAAAGAAGAAGATGATGATGAAGAGATAGAGATTATCGTTCCAGAAATAGACGATATGAGCGATGAAGATTTCTTTAATGAGATAGAAGACGAAGAGGATGATGGTTATTTTCATCAAGCTATGTTCTTAGATGAAGAAGCTGTTGTTGATAACTCTATATTTGCACAAAATGACAAAATAAAAGAGTTTAATGAAGAAGATGTTAACCATATTAAAATCGCAATTATTGGTCGAACTAATGTTGGAAAAAGCTCACTTTTAAATGCACTTCTTGGAGAGGAACGCTCTGTTGTTTCTTCTGTTGCAGGAACAACCATAGACCCAATTGATGAGACAATAGATTACAAAGACAAACAACTCACCTTTGTAGACACAGCTGGTCTTCGTCGTCGTGGTAGAATTTTAGGAATTGAAAAATATGCCCTTATGCGAACAAAAGAGATGTTGGAAAATTCAAATATGGCTCTTGTTGTTCTTGATGCGAGCGAACCATTTCTAGATCTCGATGAAAAAATAGCTGGCTTAGTTGATGAAAATAGGCTTGCATGTATTATTGTTTTAAACAAATGGGATATTTCAGACAAAGAGAATCATGAAAAAATTATTTTAGATATTCGTGATCGGTTTAAGTTTTTAGCTTATGCACCAATTATCACCCTTTCTGCAAAAAGCCATCAAAGGGTTGATAAACTCCATGATATGATTTTAGAGATAAACGACAACTATTCTCAACGCATCACAACTTCACAACTAAATGCGGTGATGGACAAAGCACTTCAAAGGCATCAACTTCCAACTATGCATGGTCAAGTTATTCGTATTTTCTATACTACTCAATACGAAACTCGACCACCAAAAATAGCTATAGTTATGAACAAACCAAAAGGGCTTCATTTTACTTATAGAAGATATTTGACAAATAAATTAAGGGAAGCTTTTAACTTTGCAGGGACTCCATTACTTTTTAAAGCTAAAAAGCGTGGAGAGAAATAATGCCCTCGGCTTTGAGTGAAGTGAACATTTTTGCCTTAAGCTTCAATGTAAGGAATGTTTTTCACAGAAAAATGTTTACTGGAATTGAAAAAAAGCTTATGGTAAAAATGTTCAACGTAACTCAAAACAGAGCAGAGGGTAGTTCCAAAACTATTTAGTTTTGGAAGCAAGAAAAGCCGAAGAACCCAAATCTCTTTTTCATCTTCGATGAATATTTTATGGAGATTAGGGCTTAAAAATCACAAAATAAACAATTACTAAAAGCAGTAATGTTGGTACTTCATTATAAACTCTGAAAAATTTTCCACTTTTTTGACAATCATCTTTTAAAAACTTTTGTCTGAAATGTCCCATTGAGTAAAAATATCCTATCATAATTGCAACAAATAACATCTTTATATGCAACCACCCATTACCACTAAAACCTATTTCATAAGATAAATAAAAACCACTTAATACAGTTGTCCACATTGCAGGGATTCCTATATATAGATAGATTTTTTTCTCCATTATTTTCACTACTTCTACAAAACCTTTATTATCAATATTTTCTGCATGATAAACAAAAAGTCTTGGCATATAAAATAGCACAGCCATCCATGAAGTAAACGAAAGTATGTGAAACCATAATATCCAATTATACATATATACCTTTTAGCTTATGAATCTAATGTTTCTAAATCTTTGATAGATCCAGACTGATGGGAAACTACTTTATCATGTAGTCTTCGAAGTGCTTTTGTAGCACGCTCAATCGCTAAATCTATAGCTGCGTCCAAATTATCATCACTCTGAGAGATAATAACTGGCTGTGCATGAGCAACACGAATATCAAACTCTATTGAGACACCTTTTTTTTCTGCTCTTAGGTGCACATTGACTGAAGTAATATCTAGTGAGTATTTTGTAAAGCTATCAATTGCCGATTGAATATGGGCTCTTGTACTAGCATGAAGTGTAATATCTTTTGCTTGAATTTGAACATTCATTATAAATCCTTTTAGTGAAAATCCCTATGTGGGCTAAATTTTATTTTTATCTATAAAGAAGGAATCTAGCCATTCTTTATTAATTAAATGATAACACTTTTAACATTTACTTTTTATTATATTAGATATAATGTCAAAAAAAATATTTAATTTATTGGAGTTATAAAATGAGAGTCTTAACAGGTATTCAACCCTCTGGTGATTTACATATAGGGAACTATTTTGGTTCTATAAAACAGATGGTTGAGGCTCAAAAAACAAGTAATACTTTTGCTTTTATTGCAAATTACCATGCAATGACTAGTGTATCAGATGGAAATAAGTTAAGTGAACTTACTATGCAGTGTGCTACTGATTTTTTAGCTTTAGGGATAGATCCTGAAAAGTCAACTTTTTGGGTTCAATCAGATGTAAAAGAAGTTTTAGAACTCTACTGGATTCTTTCATCATTCACACCCATGGGACTTCTGGAGCGTGCTCATAGCTACAAAGACAAAACTGCTCGTGGAATTGCCTCAAATCACTCACTTTTTTCTTATCCTGTTTTAATGGCAGCAGATATCTTACTTTTTGGCGCAGAAGTTGTCCCTGTTGGGAAAGATCAAATTCAACATGTTGAGATAGCTCGTGATATTGCAACTAAGTTTAATAATAAATATGGTGACATTTTAGTGATACCAGAATTTCGTATTCAAGAAGAGGTACAAACAGTTCCAGGGATAGATGGGCAAAAAATGTCTAAGAGTTATGCAAATATTATAAATATCTTTGGTGAAGAAAAAAAACAACTCAAAACTATTAAAAAAATTGTTACTGAAAATGTGGCAATGGAAGAACCAAAAGAGTATAAAAACTGTAATGTTTACAACATGGCAAAACTATTTTTAGAGGGAGATAATCTTAAAGAGCTTCAAGATAGATATAAACGAGGTGGAGAGGGACACGGACATTTTAAAATCTATCTTGGTGAAGTTATGTGGGAATATTTTAGAGAGTTTAGAGAAAAACGTGAGTATTATGAGAAAAATCAAAATGAAGTAAGGGAGATTTTAAAGATTGGAGCAACTAAAGCACAAAATCTTGCAATGCCAACTATTGAAAAGATAAGAGCTGCTACTGGGATTAAATATTAATACTTTTTCATAAAATTATATTATTCCTTATTTATTTGTTATAATCTTTTCAGTTTATAACAAAAGGAAATAATATGTTTAGATTTCTCACAATAGAAAAAAGACTAAAACTACTTGTTTTTATCACTTTTTTTGGGCTTGCATCACTCATTGTAATATCATATTACAAAGATTCAAAAACCACAACACTTATAAAATTTTCTGAAGATATGTTACATTTAGAAGTTTTAACACTTCAAGAAAGACGAAGTGAAAAAGATTTTATAATGAGAAATAAAATTAAATATGTAGATAAATTCAATAAAAATATCTCTAAAATTGATGCTACACTTAAATCTATACATGAAGAGATGATACTTTTAAAAATTGATACTAAAGAATTAGTTCAATTACAACAACTATATAAAATGTACGCATCAAACTTCAATGACCTTGTTAATACTTATAAAACAATTGGACTAGATAGTAAAAGTGGTCTAAGAGGTAAAATGAGAACTGCAATTCATGATGCAGAAGAAACAGCATTTTCTTTAAATAACACAGATTTAAGATCTCAAATACTTCAACTCAGAAGAAATGAAAAAGATTTTTTAATGAGAAAAGATCCTAAATATATAAATAAACATGCTAAAAATTCAACTGAACTTATAAAATATATTAAAAAATCAAAAATACCAACAAAAACAAAAACAAAACTTTTAAAACAAATATCTACCTACAAACAAAGTTTTAAAGATATCTCAGCTGCATATAAAAAACTTGGCTTTAATGAAAAACTAGGAATTCAAGGAGCAATGCGCTCTACGGTTCATGAAACAGAAAATCTTTTAAAAGAAATAGAAATAAGTGGTACAAAAAAAATTACTAATATGCTTAATAATATTGAAAATTTATACTATACCTTTTTTATCACTTTAGTACTATTAATTGCAACTATTGGATTCTATATATCACGCAGTATTGTCTCTGCATTAAAAAACATTACTAACCAAATCGCCTCAAATAAAAATGATTTAACTCAGCGTTATACACATAAGAATAATGATGAAATAAAAGTTATGATAGATGCGTTAAATGATTTTATGTCTAAACTAAAAACTACCTTAGAATCATCTAAGTTATCAAGTATAGAAAATGTATCTGTCTCAGCAAAATTATTTAAAACAGCTAATAAAATTGGTAAAAATATAGAAAAATCAACCACAATTGTAAATACGACAACAAGTGAGGCGGAAAATATACAAACAGATTTAGATAGCACCATTGAATTAAGTGAAGCTGTACATAAAAAGATTAGTACCACTGCAGAAAATATTGATGAAGTATCTACTCAATATGAGATTTTAATAGGTAAGATTAAAAATTCAGCAAACGTTGAATATTCTCTTGCTGAAAAATTAAATACTTTATCAAGTGATGCAGAAAACGTAAAAGAGATTTTAACAGTAATTAGTGATATTGCAGATCAAACAAACTTATTAGCTTTAAATGCTGCAATAGAGGCAGCAAGAGCAGGTGAACATGGTCGTGGGTTTGCTGTAGTTGCTGATGAAGTTAGAAAACTTGCTGAGCGAACACAAAAATCCCTTACAGAGATTCAAACATCAATAAATATAATAGTTCAAAATATTGTTGATAGTGCTACAGAGATGAGTAAAAATGTAGTTATTATTGAAGAGATGATTGAGATGTCTGATGAAGTTAATGATAAAGTAAGTATTAGTAAAGAGAGTATGAACTCTGCTATAGATTTAGTTAATAAATCAACTAAATATACTCAAAATACTGGGGATAAAATCATCTCAATGATAGAGAATGTTAAAGAGATAAATGTATTATCCAAAAACAATACAAAAAGTGTGCAAGAAATTTCAACAGCTACTAAACATCTATCTTCACTAACAGAGGATTTAAATACACAACTTGATCAATTTAAAACTATTTGATTATTTAATGTAAATTAAGAAAATATTATTAATTTACTGGTATAATGTTATTTTTAGATAATAACGGAGAAAAATATGAGAATTTTTTTAATAATTACATTGTTGATATTTAATTTAAATGCTAAATCTTTATTTAGCAACGATCTGCAAGCTGAAAGTGCTAAATATATTGGGGCACTTAAAGATTTACTAATTGCTACACAAAAAACAAGAGGTTTAACCAATAGTTATTTACATGGAAATATAGAAGCTATGTTATTGGTATATGGTCAAAGAGAAGATATGAAAGAAGCTATCTCTGAGATGGAAGCTATGTCATTAGCGTCTGATCCAATTATACACTCAAGAACCTCAGCAATATCTAATGCACTTATAAAACTCAACCGAAGAGCATTAAAAAAAGAGGCTGACATGGTATTTGAAGAGTATACAGAACAAATACATCAAATTCTTATGTTGGCTCAAACAGTATCAAAGCGTGCATCTAAAGATTTAAATCCACTCGGACATAAGTTATTGGATGTGATGATGCAAACTATATTGCCTCTTTGTGAATACACAGGTCAATTTCGTGGTATTGGAGCTGGAGTTGCAGCAAAAGGTGTAATTTCTCAAGAGCAAAAAACTAAAATGTTTGTACTAGCAAATAAAGTAGCAAAATTCAGTGATAGGCTTATACAAGATTTAAGAGAAATTGTTGCCAGAAATAAAGCAGATTGCGACATTCGTATACTTGACAGATTGGATGATGTGACTAAAAAAACATCTAATTATATAAAATTAACAAAAAGAGAGCTTTTAAATAATCAACAAATTAACTATAACTCTGATGATTATTTTGATGAGGGAACAGATCTAATTTCATTATATGTTAAAATTTTTGAGATGAATAATAAATCTATGGTTAACAACTCTAAGGGTTGGTTTTAAAACTTAACCAAACCATAAGACCTTTTTGGGCATGAAGTCTATTTTGGGCTTCATTAAAAATAATGGCTGAGTGTTTATCAAAAGTCTCTTCACTAACTTCAAGTCCTCTATATGCTGGAAGACAGTGTAAAAACTTAGCATTCTTTGTGGCTAAACTCATCATATTTTCATCAACCATAAAACCTTGAAATATTTTAATACGCTCCTCTTTTTCCTCCTCTTGACCCATTGAGGTCCAAGTATCAGTAGTTACAACAGTTGCTCCACTAACTGCAACTTTTGGATCGTTAGTAATTATAATTTTAGCGCCACTCTCTTTTGCTAAAAAAAGTGCATCGTTTAAAATTTTACTATCAACTTCATAACCTTTTGGGGTAGCAATCCTAAGTTCAAACCCAAGCTTAGCAGCAAGAATCATCCAAGAGTGTGCCATATTATTTCCATCACCAATATATGCAGCAACTATATTTTTCTCAGCTTTATACTCAACCAATGTCATATAATCTGCTAATAATTGAACAGGGTGAAAAGAGTCTGTAAGACCATTTATAACGGGCACACTAGAGTTTAAAGCAAACTCCTCTATCATAGAGTGCTTAAAAGTTCTAATCATCACCATATCACACATACTAGATATCACTCTAGCTGTATCTTTTATAGGTTCACCTCGTCCTAAATGGATATCTCGATTTGAAAGAAATAGAGCATGACCTCCAAGTTGAAACATACCAGTTTCAAAACTAACCCTTGTTCTTGTTGAGCTTTTCTCAAAAATCATACCAAGAGTTTGCATCTCAAGTTCTTTTTTATAAACTTTATTTTTAAGATTATTTTTTATCTCTAAACCAATATCAATAATCTCTAAAATCTCATCTTTAGTAAAATCTTTTAATGTTAAAAAATGTCTCAACTTAAATCCTTAATATAAAAAAGCCGTAATTATACCCTATTTTTGATCTTTAAGCATAAGAGCTACTTCTTTAGCATGATAAGATATAATAATATCTGCACCAGCGCGTTTAAAACTTATCATCGTCTCCATAACAACTCTATCATAATCTATTAAATCATTCATCCCAGCCATCTTTAACATTGCATATTCACCACTTACATTATAAACAGCCATTGGTAAAGAGGTTGCATCTTTTATCTCACGAACAATATCTAAATATGCAAGTACTGGTTTTACCATCAATATATCTGCACCTTGTAACTCATCTGATATAGATTCAGCTATAGCTTCACGACGATTTGCTGGATCCATCTGATATGATGACCTGTCTCCAAAACTTGGAGTTGATTCTGCCACATCACGAAATGGTCCATAATATCCACTTGCAAATTTAGTTGAATAAGACATAATTGGTAGATTTTCGTACCCTGCCCCATCCAAAGTCTCACGAAGTGTAACTATAATCCCATCCATCATACCTGATGGTGCTATCATATCAACTCCAGCTTTAGCATGAATAATCGCCTGCTGTGCAGAAATTTCCAAAGTAGCATCATTATTTACAGTTTCATTTTCATCAATAATACCACAATGACCATGATCTGTATATTCGCAAAAACACAAATCAGTTACAACAAACATATCTGGATATTCTTTTTTTATCTCCCTCACTGCATTTGCAATAATTCCATGCTCACAAAGAGAATCCGAACCAATTGAATCTTTTACATCAGGGATACCAAATAAAATAATGGAGTTTAATCCAAGTTTACTAAGCTCACTACACTCTTTTAAAACTTCATCTAAAGACATCTGATAAACACCTGGCATAGATGCTACCTCTGTTTTTATACCCTCACCACTTCTTACAAATAACGGATATATAAAATCATCCACGCTTACTTTTGTTTCTCTTAGTAAATTACGTAAAGTGGGGTTTATTCTAGTTCTTCTAAATCTATCAAACATGATTAAGTCCTAAATTTGAAAATTTTGCTATAATTTTTTTTTAAAAATAATATTTTACCGTTTTTAAGTTTGGATAGGGATTAATGAATACAAAAATATCACAAGAAGCGAATTTACCATCAAGATTTGGAGAGTTTAAAGTAAAAGCTTTCAAAGAGGGGCAAAAAGAACATCTCGTAATTTACACTGATCATATGAGTGAAGTCCCTACAGTCAGAGTACATTCAGAATGTTTAACTGGTGACGCTATAGGTAGTCTTAAGTGTGATTGTCGTGATCAACTAGAGTACGCTTTAGAGTTAGCAAGTAAAATAGATGGGATGGTTATTTATCTTCGTCAAGAGGGTCGCAATATTGGGCTTTTTAATAAAATAAATGCTTATGCCCTTCAAGATAAAGGGCTAGATACTATAGAGGCGAACCATCAACTAGGATTTGGAGCTGATGAGCGAACATATGAGATAGTTACAAAGATATTACACCATTTTAATATTAAAAAAATTAAACTCTTAACTAATAATCCAGATAAAATAAACTCTATTAGCGATATAGAAATAGTTGAAAGAATTCCAATAATAATGAAATCAAATATTTATAATGAAGATTATTTAGATGTAAAAAAAGAAAAAATGGGTCACTTAATTTAAATCACACTTGTAAAATTAGGGGGATAGAAATGTCATTAAGGCTGTATAATGATAAAGAGATTAAAAAACAACTAACCAGAGAGGAAATCCTTAAAGAGTTAGAGGCTATGGCTAATATTAGCAGTTGGGAGATTGACTTAATTACCAATAAGTCTACTTGGTCAGATCAAAGTTATAAAATTTATGCTCTTGAGAAACAAACCACCACTCCAAGTATAGAACTTTTTTATTCTTTTTTAATTAAAGAAGATCTAGCAAAAGCTCAAGCTGCTTTTGCTAACTTATTAACTAACAAAAAAACTATTTCTTTTGAGTGTAATATTATCGATGCTAATGGCATTAAAAAACATCTATTAATGTATGCTAAGATTATTTTTGATAAAGAAGACAACCCCTTAAAAATGATAGGGACTACCCAAGATATTACAGAGATAAGCACACTAAGAAGAGGATTAAGTGAATTTTCGAAAGTTATGCATAACTCTCTAAATGAGATATATATAGTTGACTATAACACACAAAAATATCTATACGTAAATAGTGGTGCATGTAAAGCTTTAGGTTATACAAAAAAAGAACTTTTGAAGATGACTGTATATGATACAAATCCATATCTTACTTTAGAAGAAGTTACAAAACTTAAAAAACAATATAACCAAAATAATGAAGTTCTTTTGATTCGGGCTTTGCATCAAAGAAAAGATAAAAGTACCTACCATGCCCAATCTTATATCCATTCAATCCACTACAAAGATAAAAAAGCTTATGTGATTTTTGACACAGATATTACTGATTTAATAAAATTAGAAGAGAAAATAAAGCACCAAGCTACACATGACTCTTTAACATCGCTACCAAATCGTGCTTTATTTAATGATAGGTTGTCACAAATTATAAAATCATCTAAAAGAAATAATAAAAATTTTGCACTTTTATTTATAGACCTAGATCAATTTAAAAAGGTAAATGATTCATTAGGTCATGATATTGGTGATAAAGTTTTAAAAATTGCATCTTCAAGACTTGAGAGATCTATAAGAGTTGATGATACATTAGCTAGGCTTGGTGGAGATGAATTTATTATTATTTTAAAAGATGTTATTGAAATTTCAGATATCTCTAAAGTATGTTTTAAAATAATTAAAGAGATTAAAAAACCAATACTTGTAGATGGACATACTTTATATATATCTGCTAGCATTGGTATTAGTAAATATCCAAAAGATGCTGATAATGAAAAGGATCTAATTAAATATGCTGATATAGCTATGTATAAAGCAAAAAATTGTGGTCGAGATGGATTTGAATATTTCTCAACTCCTTTAAGCTCATCTGCTTATAAAAAAACTCTTTTAGACAACTCTCTTCGAATAGCAGTTAAGGAGGATCAATTTATTGTTTATTATCAACCTCAATACAACATTGGCACTAAACAAATATCTGGTTTTGAAGCTTTAATTAGGTGGAGACATCCTAAAGATGGGTTAATATATCCAGCAAATTTTATACCTAATGCTAAAGAAAATGGACTTATAATTGAGATAGATAAAATAGTGATGAAAAAAGCTATGAAACAATTTAGTACTTGGCATAAAAAGGGATTAAATCCAGGAACCTTAGCACTAAACTTAATGATGAAACAACTTAACAAAGATGATTTTATACCAATGCTAATACAAACTATGAAAGATTTAGATTTTAATTCTAAATGGCTAGAACTTGAAGTAAAAGAGTGTCAAGTTATGGATAACCCACAAAACTCTATAAAAAAATTAAAAAAGTTAAGTGAGCTTGGAGTTAAGATAGCTATTGATGATTTTGGAACTGCTTACTCATCTCTTGCTTATCTTCAAAAACTTCCACTTGATAAACTCAAGATAGATAAAAGTTTCATTCTAAATCTATTAAGCAGCGAAGATGATAAAGCAGTTACAAAGGCTATAATTGCACTTGCACAAAGTTTAAACTTAAAAATAGTTGCTGAGGGAGTTGAGAGTGAATCACAAAAAGAGTTCTTGCAAGAAAATGGTTGTAATGATGTTCAAGGATTTCTTTTTGCAAAACCACTACCTGCTAATAAAATAACTACACTTCTTTATGAAATAAAGGAAAATAGATGAACTTAAAAGAGAAGATACAAAAAGAAAAACTACCACTTACAGATAATTTTTTCTCAAACATCCAAAAATATAAAGAAAACTTAATGAAATGGAATAAAATTCATAACCTAACAGGAGCTAGAGATTCTCAAACTATAGATGAATTTATATATGATGCTCTTTACCCTATTAAATTTTTACCAAAATGTGATACTCTTTTAGATATTGGTACTGGAGCTGGATTTCCTGGAATGATTTTAGCCTTAGCACTACCTGATACTAAGGTTACCTTAGCTGAACCACTTGCAAAACGAGCTAGTTTTTTACAGTTTATAAAAGCTGATTTAGAACTTGCTAATGTTAGAGTTGTTAAAAAAAGAGTTGAAGATATGGAGGACGAAATTTTTGATATAATTACTTCTCGAGCGGTAACCGATACAGAGATGTTGTTAAAACTAAGTGAAAACTTTCGTGATGAGCATACAAAGATACTTTTTTATAAGGGCGAAAATGTATATAATGAGATTCCAAAAAATATGAATCATAAAATAATCAAAACAAAAAATAGACATTATTTACTACTAGGAAATAAAATTGATTAAATATTTAGTTGTAATTGGTGTTATTTGGGCAGTTTATTATTTTTTTATAAAGAAAAAACCAATTAAAAATCAATATAGCAATGAACCCAAACAAACAAAAGAAGCTTCTTATAATAATGATATGCTAAAATGTGAATCATGTGGAATATATTGTGAGATTGATGATTCTATTTTAAATTCAGGAAAATACTACTGCTCAGATGAGTGTGTAAAAAAAGGTAAGCTATGATAATTTTAGGACATAGATTTATACCAAGTTTTAAGTTTTTTCATATTTCAAATATTGACACAATAAACAATACACCTCCAAATTCATCTCTATTTTTAGAATTTCATGAAGATAATCTTGAAACTATTGAATATCTACAAAAGAATGAACTTTGTTTTTGTTTAGGTGTTAGAGATGTAACCCAAATCGTATATGCTTCAGCACTTGGAGCTTCATATATTATGGTAGAAAAAAAGTTAGCAAAAATAGCTCAAGATTTAGCAAATAACTACCTTTTTGATGCAAAAATTTTAGCAAAAATTGAAAATGAAAAAGATATAGAAAATCTTGCTCTTATTGGTATTGATGGTATCCTTTTTTCTAATGCTATAATCAGAACTAAGTCATAATTAACTACTTAGTTTTTATACTTAATTTAAAATTTAAAGAGATTAGTATATACTAAAAATAATATACTATTTTATAAAAAATTTTATAGGAAATTTTAATTTTGCAACAAATATTTAATAATAAAGTTTTAAAACTTATACCTGTCGTTTTTTTTATTGCTCTTGTCTTAAAAATAACATATACTTACAACGATATAGAAAATAAAAAATATGAATTTGCAAAAAAACAAGCAGAAGTTTTAAAAAGTTATGATGTCTCAAGCAGAATTTATTATCAAAATCTTTTTATGAATGATATCATAAAACTAGATGAAGCCACTCTTCAAGCTCTTCCAGCTTATAATTCAAATATAATATCAAACACTTTTTCAAACAAGAATGCTTTGGGAATAAGTCTTAAATCTGTATCTGATAGACCTATGGGTGACAATATGGCAGATGTTAGTGAATTAAAAGCTATAAAATATTTTAATGAGAATTTAAAAGAGAGAGATTACTTTAGTGATGAAAATGAAACATATTATCAATATGCTAGTGCGCTAAGGACAACTAAGTCATGTTTGAAATGCCATGGTAAAAAAGAAGACGCCCCCTTATTTATTAAAAACACTTATGATAATGCTTATGATTATAAAATGGGTGAATTAAGAGGAATTGTTAGTATAAAAATACCAACTAAAAATTTAAATGAATACTTTTTAAATAATTTTGTTAAACTAATTATTTATGATTTTATCCTTTTTCTTTTACTGTTTTTAGGAATTAATTATCTTGTTAGTAAATCAAAAAAAATAAATAACTTATTAAAGATGAAAATTCAAGAAAAAACAATAGAATTAAAAAACACTCTTCTTTATGACAATTTGACTCACTTACCAAATAGACTCAAACTCATTGAAGATTTAGCAAAAAACAATACAACTGCACACCTATCACTAATAAATATAGATAGATTTAAAGATATTAATGATCTATATGGATACAAAGTTGGTGATAAAATTTTAAAACAAGTAGCTCAAACTATGCAAAAACTTTCAATGAGTGGAGCAACTGTATATAAACTTCCAACAGATGAGTTTGGAGTATTTGCAACTGAAAATATTAATGAAAAAGAGTTTTTAAAAACTGTTAAAAATCTTATAAAATCAATTGAGGAAACTATGTTTAGTGTAGATCAACAATCAATTTTCATAACACTAAGTAGTGGTGTTGCCTCTAATGAAAATTCTCTAATAATTAAAGCAAATGTTGCACTTCAACTTGCTAAAATCAAAACTCAAAGTATTGTGGTTTATGATAAACTACTAGATACTAAAAAGAAAATATTACAAAATAATGCTGGTATTTTGATGTTAAAAGAGGCTATAAAAAATGATACTATTACACCATATTTTCAACCCATTTATAACACCCACACAAAAAAAATAGAAAAATACGAATCTTTAGCTAGAATAATTTTAAAAAATGGCGATGTGATATCACCTTTTAAATTTTTAGATATTGCAATTAAAACTAAACTATATCCAGAAATTACACATACTATGATAAGAAAATCATTTGAATATTTTAAAGATAAAAATTATGAATTTTCCTTAAATATATCTATATTAGACGTAGAAAATAAAAAAACTGTAAATTATCTTTTAGATGCTATAAAAAAATTTCCAGAGCCAAAAAGAATTGTATTAGAAATATTAGAGAGTGATAAAGTTGATAATTATGAAAAACTTAAAGAGTTTATAAATACCATTAAGCAATATGGATGTAAGTTTGCTATAGATGACTTTGGTAGTGGATATTCTAATTTTGCTCATATATTTGAGTTAAATATCGATTATTTAAAAATTGATTCTTCGTTAGTTAAACATATTACTACTGATGGTAATTCAAGAATTATTATTAAAACAATTATCAGTTTTGCTTCTAGTATGGGGCTTAAAACAATAGCTGAATATGTAGAAAATAAAGACTCTTTAGATATGCTTGAAAAAATGGGAATTGACTATATACAGGGATATTATATAGGAATGCCTGAAAAAAACCTTATTTAATGTTTTTTTTATAGTATAAACGATACCATCTATCAAAATTTTATATTATAATATAGGAGAAGGCAAATGTCCGCAAAAAGTTTATCAAAGCTAGATGCTCCAAAAAATATAACAAATTATGAAAAAAAATTAGGTGAGAACGATTTTATAGTTTCAAAAACAGATTTAAAGGGTAAAATCATCTACTGTAATGAGATATTTATGGAGATGGCAGGTTATACAGCATCTGAATTAATTGGTGCTAACCACAACCTTATTCGTCATCCTGATATGCCACGCGTTGCTTTTAAAATGGCTTGGGATTTAATCCAAACCAATAAAGAATTTTTTGGCTTTGTTAAAAATCTTTGTGCTGATGGTGGTTACTACTGGGTATTTACATATATCACAGCTGATTTAGATGAGAACGGTAAAATCATCAGCTACACATCAATTAGAAGAAAAGCTCCTCAATCTGCTGTTGATTCCATAGTTCCTATATATAAACTCTTAGTATCTGCAGAAAAAAATGGTGGGACAGGTGCTTCGGAGAAGGTTTTAACTAATTTTTTACATGAAAATAAAATAACTTATGATGAACTCATTATGAGTTTACAAAATGGAGTTTAGCTATGGGATTCTTTAGCACACAAAACAATGAAGAAGTTGAGTTAATGCAACAAATATCTAAAATATTAAATGATGTTAAAAATGGTAAACTTGCTTCTCGCATCATCATTTCAACAAACAACACTCCATTAGAGGCTATTGCTTGGGATATGAATAATGTTCTTGATCAAATGGAAGTTACATTGAGGGAGAGTCGTAATAATCTCATTGAAATTACCAATGGTAATATGTACAGAACAATGTTTCCCGCAGGACTTAAGGGTGAATTTAAAGATACTGCAATAGCGATTGGTAAAGCAATGGGATCTATGAAGGCAAATGAAAAATACAGATCTATGGGACAACTCTCCAGTGAATTTAGTAACTTAAATAACGGTATGGAGGGTAATTTAGATATTATAACAGCTGGAATACATCAAGCTGAAGAATCTTTACAAAAAGTTGCAACAAAAACATTAGAAGCTTCAGAATCAGCAAAACAAACATTTAATTCGGTTAAAGATACAACTGTAGAGATTGGAAATCTTAATGAACTGATTATAAATACAACTGATTCTATTTCTCAACTAGATAACAATGTTGGAGATATTACTAATGTTGTTAATCTAATCAAAGATATAGCTGATCAAACAAACTTACTTGCTTTAAATGCAGCAATAGAAGCAGCTCGTGCAGGGGAACATGGTAGAGGCTTTGCAGTTGTTGCAGATGAAGTTAGAAAATTAGCAGAGCGTACTCAAAAAGCTACAGGAGAGATAAGCATAACTATCCAAAACCTTCAACAACAATCAAGTATAATTTCAGAAAACTCTACTGTTATGAATGAAATAGCACAAAATACAAATGATACAATGAATGTGTTTTCAGATACTATGAATAAATTTACAGTTGATTTATCAAGTACATCACAAATATCAAACAGCAGTAGTTTTACACTATTTTTATCTAATTTTAAAATAGATCAAATATTATTTAAATCAGCTGTTTATTCAGCTATAGTTAATAATAAAATTAATGATAACCTTAAACAAAACTATAAAGATAGTGATTTTGGCATATGGTATTATGGTTCAGGGCAAAAAATATTTAGCTCTAATCAAATATTTAAAAATATGGAACATCACTTTAAAGAGATCTATAATCTTGCAAACTCTAATATTGATTATGCGTTAAATACTAATAGTGAAAATAAAGTAGAAAATAAAAAAATGATTTTAAAACAGTTTAAAGCACTTGAAGAACACTCATGTGCACTATTTTTATTGTTTAATGATTTGATTGAGCATAGTGGATCAACTGTAGATATACGAAAAATCACCTCTTAATTTAGTAAAATTATTTAATAACTTTTTTTATATATGGTTTTAACGAAGTTAAAACCTCATAAGCGATTGTTCCTGCTCCTTTTGCAGGGATAGTTGCATCATCAAAAATCAACAATTCATCTTCTTCACTAATAAATGAAGAGTTATCCATCGAAATTCTACCTATTAACTCATTATGGCATGGAGTTATGTAGTTGTTTGAAAGCAAACGACAAAATCCATCTGCATAGCCAAAGTCATAGTTAGAGATTTTGCAGTCTTTTTTTACCTCATAAGTAGCACCATAACCAATTCTATCACCTTTTTTTACACTTCTTGAAGAGTTTTTATTTGCAATTAAAGAAAGAACTGCTTTAAATTCACTAACATCACAAGCATCACTTTGTAAACATCCATATGCAGCAATTCCTACCCTCGCCATATCTTCATCAAAATTTTCATAACGCATCAATGAAGCTGAATTTGCTGAATGAAACCTAATATTTTTAAAACCTTTTGATAAAACTGTTTTTTTTATTTTTTTAAAGTTTTCATTCTGAATAAACCATTCTGAACTCAATTCATCTGCACTTCTATGATGTGTAAAAACAGCTTCTAAATTAAGATTTTGCCTTTTTATAAGATTTATCGCTTCTTCAACTTCACCCATATCAACACCGTTTCTATGCATGAGAGTATCTACTTTTAACTCAACTTTTGTTTCTTGAGGAAATTTCTTTATAGTTTTAATATCGTTAATTGTATATCTAATTTTATCACTCTTAAATGATGGAATTTCAGCCAAAACAAGTATATAATCAAAAAAATCTTTTATAACATCTGCTTCAACTTGACAACGGACAACTGCTTTGGTGATTCCATACTCTTTTGCCATGCTAGCAACTTCTATCAAGCCGTGTCCATAGGCATTATCTTTTAAAACAATAGCAACTTTATCTTTACTTTTAGTTTTATTTGTAATAATATCAAGGTTATTAAAAAAATTATTTTTATTTAGAGTTATATAAGCCATAAGGAAATTATACTATGAAATATTTAATTGGGGAGTTTGAAGAACAAAGTTTTACACAAATTATATTTCCCCATATCAATACTGATTGGAATTATTGTTTAGAAGAGGCACAAGATACTTTTACAAATATAATAAATGCAATTATAAAATATCAAAAGTGTTTAGTAATTTGTGCAAATTTGGAAGATACAAAAAAAAGGTTTAGTAAAAATACAAACCTGTTTTTTATAGAGTATGAAACTAATGATTGTTGGGCAAGAGACACCTCAGCGCTTTGTATAAAAGATGGCAAAAGAGTAAAACTTTTAGATTTTAAATTTAATGGTTGGGGTGAAAAATTTAAATCAGATTTAGATAATGCCATGACTAAAAGTATAGAAAAAGTATATTCTAAAAAAATTTCATATATTGATTTTATACTTGAGGGTGGAGCAATTGATAGTAATGGGATTGATACAATTTTAACAACATCAAAATGTATGTTAAATAAAAATCGAAATCAAAACTTAAACCCAATAGAAATAACTCAAAAACTAAACAAATACTTTGGAGCTATAAAAATTCTTTATCTAAATTATGGTTATTTAGAGGGTGATGATACAGATTCACATATAGATACACTTGCAAGGTTTATAAATAAAAACACAATTATCTATGTAGCTTGTGAAGATGAAGATGATAAACATTATTCAGAACTACAAATGATGAAAAAAGAGCTAGAGATATTAGCACTTGAGCATAACTTCAATCTAATTTCACTTCCACTTCCAAGTGCTATATATGATGATAAAAAAAGGCTACCTGCAACTTATGCTAACTTTCTTTTTGTAAACGGAGCTGTTTTAGTTCCAACTTATGGAGTAAAAGAAGACATAGAAGCTCTAAATATACTTAAAAGCAATTTTAATGACAGAGATATAGTTGATATTGATTGCTCAACTCTTATAAAACAACATGGTTCACTTCACTGTGTTTGTATGAACTTTGCTAGTGGCATTGACATCTTGATTTAACATCGCTGTCCCACTCATAATCAAATAGGTCGCAAGACCAAAACCTAATGCTATTAAAACTATCTTTTTTAATTTTTGTAAACTATTCATAGTGAAATTTTATCAAAATTATTAGCATTTTTATACTATTTCTATAATCATCCTAACATATTCACTATAACTTATAGATAAACAACAAAAAAATAACTTTGTAATAGTCTGCTTTAAAATTCTAAAGCACTCTCTTATATCAAAAAAGATAAAATCTTTTTATGATAAAAAGAGTCCAAACAAAAAAAATATTTGTAGGGGATATTGGGGTTGGTGGCGATGCACCAATCTCAATTCAGTCTATGACCTATTCAAAAACTTCCGATGTTACTTCTACGGTTGAGCAAATAAAACGCCTCCATTTTGCAGGTTGTGACATAGTTCGCTGTTCAGTTGTAAATATAGAAGATGCATTAGCTCTAAAGTCTATCAAAAAACAAATTGACCTACCTCTTGTTGCAGATATTCATTTTAACCATAAATTAGCACTTGTAGCTGCAGAAGTTGTTGATTGTATCCGTATAAATCCTGGAAATATTGGCTCTAAAGAAAAAGTCGCAGAGGTTGTAAAAGCTTGTCAAGCTCGAAATATTCCAATAAGAATTGGTGTAAATGCAGGAAGCCTAGAGAAAGAATTTTTGAATAAATATGGACAAACAGCCGAAGGTATGGTTGCAAGTGCTGAATATAATATTAAATACCTTGAAGATTTAGGGTTTAACGATATTAAAATAAGTCTAAAAGCTAGTGATGTACAAAGAACAGTAGATGCCTACCGCATGCTTCGCCCAAAAAACAACTACCCTTTTCATCTTGGAGTTACAGAAGCTGGAACACTCTTTCACGCTACTGTTAAAAGTTCTATTGGTCTTGGTGCACTTTTACTTGATGGTATTGGTGATACTATGCGTGTAAGCATCACAGGTGAATTAGAAGAGGAGATAAATGTTGCCCGTGCAATACTCAAAGATAGTGGAGTGATGCCAGATGGACTTAACATCATCTCCTGCCCAACTTGCGGAAGAATTGAAGCTGATTTAGTAACTGCTGTAGCAGAAATAGAAGAGAGAACTGCACATATAAAAGCACCTCTAAATGTTGCTGTTATGGGCTGCGTAGTAAACGCAATCGGTGAAGCTGCACATGCTGATGTAGCAATTGCTTACGGAAAAGGAAAAGGTTTAGTAATGGTAAAAGGTGAAGTTGTGGCTAACTTGGATGAAGAGGAGCTTGTAGATAGATTTGTTAGTGAAGTTGAGAAGATGGCGAGCAAACTATAAAGTATCTATAATTAGATACTTTTAGTATTGACAATATATTATAATTAATATATACTACTAGTATTTAAATTATAATACAGGATACAAATATGAACTCACCATTTCCTTACGATAGATTATCATCGCCAAAAGAATTTTTTGGTAGAGATATAGAGCTAAAAAAACTTACACAAATAGTCAAATATTCAAATAACTTGCTCATACATTCAAAAAGAAGGATGGGAAAAAGTTCACTTATAAAAAATTTCTTTGCAACTAATGATGAACAACTATTGTCTATCTATGTTGATATATTTGATATTACATCTAAAGAAGATTTTGCACTCTCTTTATTAAAAGCACTCTCATCTACTCAAAAAATGGATATTAAATCTGCTATTAACAATCTTACTTCCCTTTTTAAAAGAGTAAGGGTTGAACCAACTATAGATCCAAAAACTTTAGAAGTATCGATTAAACCAATTGTGGTAACTTTAACATTTGAGCAGATGATGGATGATTTTTTTACTGCTGTTGATAAACTTAGTAAAATAAGTAAAGTTGTAATTGCTATTGATGAATTTCAACAAATTGCTTCTATCGTTGATGTTAAACTTGATGCTTATCTCAGAAAATATATACAAAACAGAGGTGAAGTATCATATATATTTTTAGGTTCAAAAAGACATACTCTTACATCTTTATTTCAATATAAAGCACCCCTTTTTGAGTTAGCTACACACTTTGAGTTAACTCCTTTAAAGGTAGAAGATATATATAATTATGCAAAACAATATATAGATATATCTAAAGATATAGTTAAATACATCCATGAACTAAGTAATGGTGAAACAAATCTAATTCAAAATATATTACATCTTCTATACATATATAAAATATCAAATATCAACAAAGATTCAGTTGATGATATATTAAAAGAGATTATCGCATCCAAAGATGCTAGTTTTAGAATACTTTTTGATACACTAAATAACAACCAAAAAATAGCACTTAAAGTGATAGGAAAATATAAAAAAGGCTTTTTTGCACTAGATGTTTTAAATGAGTTAAATATAAAAAAACAAACACTACAATCAGCAATAAATACGCTCTTTAAAAAAGAGATCGTAGACAAAAATGGAGATGAGTATTTTATACCAGGTAGAGCCTTTGAGATATGGGTTGAGAATCTGTAATATAGTACTTATACCAAAACCCATTAAAGAGTAAATATGTAAATAAAAAATAGACTATTAGCTACAAGGCAAATCTTTGCAGGACTAACTGGTTAATCCAAAAAGATTTAACGAAGTAGATGATGGTCTATT
>JAMOMX010000340.1 GCA_027066935.1 Sulfurimonas sp.
CAACAGCGATTCTTTCAAGACAAAGTGCAGGAATACGAGGTAAATCTCTTATCATAAATCTTCCTGGTAAACCAAAGTCCATACGAGAGTGTTTAGATGCAGTGTTCCCTGCTGTGCCTTATTGTATTGACCTTATTGAGGGTGATTATCTTGAGTGTGATGAAGAGGTTATTAAAGTTTTTAGACCAAAGGGATAGAAAAATCATTTAAAATAAAAAAATAATTTTACTTTTAGTGTAAAGGTATATAATGTTTTGAATTAAATTTAAAGGAGAACTTATGGGATTTTTTGATTTCGTAAAAGATGCAGGGAAAAAGTTATTGGGTCGTGGTGATGACAATGAGAGTGTTAAAAATGAGATTGCATCTCAAAGTGGTACTATGCCGATTGAGAACTTGGATGTTGTTGTTGATGGTGATACAGTTATCATCAAAGGACATGCTAAAAATGCTGAAGATAGAGCAAAGGCCGCTTTGATTGCTGGTAATATTGAAGGGATTACAAAGGTTAACTTTGAAGATTTTACAGTTGAAGATGATAGTGTAGAACTTCACGATCTCTATTATGAGATTCAAAAGGGTGATACACTTTGGAGAGTTGCTGATATTTACTATCAAGATGGATCAAGATATCCTGAAATTGTCGAAGCAAATTTAGAAGTTATTAAAGATGCTGATAAAATTTATCCAGGTCAAATGATTAGAATTCCAAACTTTGTAGCTTAAATATCGTCAGAAACTTTTAGAAAAATTTGAGTTCGTTCAACTATATGTTCTAAAAGTTTCTTGACAAAGGTTTGCTCTTTTTTATTGATAGTTATACCTTCAAGGTTTACTTCATCACAAGCTTTTAGCAACTTTTTTGAAATATGTTTTAGCTCCTTGCTTGCCAATTTTGGATTTATATCACACTCTAAGCAGAAGTTTTTTATATCTTTTACTCTTATATCTACATCAAATTTATCTCCAAATGCCATAGATAACTCTTGTTCAAATTCAGGGTACATAGCAATACTTACTAAGTCATAATATGGTGTTAATTGATATCCTGAAGTATGCGAAAAAAATGAGATGTTTTTGCCATGTGCATCGCTATTTGTTATTAAAAGATTAAAAAATGCCCATTGGAGAATTGAGAGTTTTGTTTTGATGGGGTTTTTACAATATTGTGAAAATTCAAATAGTTTTTTAAAACTTACACCTTCTCGTATATGTTTAACATCTTTTCTTGAACCAAAGTTTCGTTCATATTTGTGTGTGGGAGCCAAATCTAATGCTTGGCATCCATCAAATATATGTAATCTTTGAACTTGGTCATCATCTATATGGATTCTATCAAATCGTTTGACTAAAAGTGCAGGTTTATCTCCAAACCTTTGCATCTGGACTTCCGCAACATCTAGTCCAATTTCAAGAGCTAATTTCATGCAGGTATATTCATTTATTACCAAATGCCTTTGACGGTTGGTTTCAAATTTGAGTATATGAGTAGATGCTAATTTACCCTCTCCAAAACTATAACCGTCTTTATCGTAAATGATAGGAAGTTTATCCTGCACTCCAGCAACACTAAGTCGGGGTTTACCATCCCATATGATGAGTTGTATGGGGTCTTCTACACGGAGCCTATCGGTTAGTTCATTGATATTTATCTTTCGTCTTGTTGTCTCTTGGATTTTTATCTCATTTTGAAAAAAGGTTAATGCTCCTGAGGTCTCATTTCCTATCTCTCTTGTTAGTGCTAATGTGTTGTTTTTTGTGATATTAAAAAAGAGGCTAAAAACTTCTAAACCTTTTCCCTCAGGCAAAAGATTGTCTAAAAACTTTTTTATAGTTCCTGATGAGACTTTTGAATCAAACTTAAAACAAGGGGAGATTTTAAAACCCTTCTCTTTCCATGTGGGGTTATATAAAAATGAAAACTCTTGAGTTTTATCATCAAACAGTATCTCTCCAACTTTTGCATCTTGAAAATAGATATTTAGACTGTTGCTCACTTATCATCCCACGGTGCTATCTCTATTTTGACCCCTAACATCTTTGCAACTTTTAAGATCGAATCTATGCGGACATTTGCTTCTGCTTTTTCGATATTTGTCAAGGTGGCGATAGAGATGCCACAAAGCATCGCCACATCGTGCATCTTTAGCCCCTCTTGGGTTCGTCTTGCTCTTATATATTTGCCTAAAAGCTCTTTTGTGAGATATCCATCTTGTGAAGGTGTGGGAATACTTTTAACTCTTTTTGCCACAACAACTCCTATAATACTGTTTTTATAGTATTATAGCATCTAAAAAGGAAAATTTTACTTAAATACTATAATACTAGTATTTTATACCTAAACTCTATTTTAGTTTTGTATAATACTGTAAAAATAGTATTATACAATTTTACTATTACATGTTTTCTGATACTATTAGGCTTTATATCAGTAGTTAAAGGAAAGCCGTGATTAAGAAGATAGAACAGGTAAAAGTTCTTTTAGATGCTTTGCCTTATATCAAAAAATTTTCAAATGAAATATTTGTTATAAAGTATGGTGGTTCTGCACAAGTGGATGCAAATCTAAAAGATAAAGTTGCACAGGATATATTGCTTATGTATCTTATGGGGATAAAGCCAGTTATTGTTCACGGAGGTGGAAAAAAGATTAGCCAACTTTTAGAAAAACTTAAAGTTGCTAGTAAGTTTATAGATGGACTTCGTGTAACAGATGCAGATACGATGGAAGTTGTTGAGATGGTACTTTCAGGAAATATCAACAAAGAGATAACAACACTCATAAATCAACACGGAGCAAAAGCAATAGGAATTAGTGGAAAAGATGCAAATTTTCTCACAGCAAAACCAATAGATATCGATAAGTATGGCTTTGTAGGAGATATAGTAAGTGTAGATGAGAGTGTGATTATAAACCTCTTAAATGAGAAGTTTATCCCCGTAATAGCCCCAATAGCAGCTTCAATAGATGCAAAAAACCACCCAGGATACAATATAAATGCAGACTTAGCTGCTAGTAAAATTGCAGCAAGTTTAGGTGCTAGAAAGATTATATTTATGACAGACACTCCAGGAGTTATGGATAGAGATAAAAAGATTTTATCTACACTTCAAAAAGATGAGATAATAGCCCTTAAAGAGGATGGAACTATTCAAGGTGGTATGATTCCAAAAGTAGATGCATGTATAGAGGCGATAGAAGCAGGAGTCAATAAAGCACATATTATTGATGGTAGAGTAGAACACTCTTTGTTACTTGAAGTCTTTACAAGTGAAGGGGTAGGAACGGTGATAAAAAGATGATGCCAATATTTTCAAAAGATTGTAAATCACTGTTGTGTAAATATTTGACTCGTGAAGTTTATGATGATTTAAAAGATAAAAAAACAAGTAACGGTTTTACCCTAAAAGATGCTATTAATTCAGGTGTGGTAAATATCGACAGTGGTATCGGTGTATATGCAGGGGATGCAGAGTCATATGAACTATTTTCACCACTTTTTGACCCAATCATAAAAGAGTATCATGGGTTTGGAGTTGATGATATTCACAAGAGCAATTTAAATCTAGATGATTTAGATATTAAAAATCCCGACCCAGATGGTAAGTATATAATCTCAACAAGAATTAGAGTTGGTAGAAACTTAAAAGATTTTCCTTTAGGCGCTGCAATCACAAAAGAGCAGAGAGATGAAGTGCAAAGAGAAGTTTTAGAGGCTTTAAAAGCGTTAAATGGCAGCTACTATCCACTTGAAGGCATGAGTGAAGAGATACGAGCAAAACTTACAAAAGATCACTTTTTATTTAAAGCTGGAGATAGATTTTTAGAAGCCGCTGGATTAAATCGTGATTGGCCAAAGGGTAGGGGGATTTTTCACAATGATGAAAAAACATTTTTAGTTTGGATAAATGAAGAAGATCAGTTAAGAATCATATCTATGCAGATGGGAGGTGATATAAAAGAGGTCTTTACACGGTTAGTTTTAGCTCTAGGAGAGATAGAAAAAAGTGTAAAGTTTTCATACTCTAACCATCTAGGATATATCACAAGTTGCCCAACAAACTTAGGAACTGCCTTGAGAGCTAGTGTGCATATAAAGTTACCAAAACTAGGCTCTGATATGGAGAGATTTAAAAAAATTGCTGATAAATACCATCTTCAAATCAGAGGAGTTGATGGAGAACATTCTGAAAGTAAGGGTAATGTGTATGATATAAGCAATAAGAGAAGATTAGGGGTTAGTGAAGTGGAGTGTGTGAGGGATATGTATGATGGGGTTGTGGCTTTGATATGTGAAGAGGAAGGTTGAGTACCTATGATTGAAATGCCAAAGACTATGAAAACAATTCACAAGCTCAGCAGAGATGGGCAATAGAACTTATTGAAAAATTAAATCTAAAAGGAACAGAAGATATCCTTGATTTGGGTTGTGGTGATGGAAAAGTTACTGCAAAAATTGCTCTATTAGTAGAAAATGGTTCAGTTGAAGGTATTGATAATTCAAATCAGATGATAGACCTTGCAAAGAACAAATGTTCTTATGATAATCTCACATTGTTTAATGAAGAATGGTTATATACCAGATAGCTTCTAGGCGATTTGCTCTAAGACTAGGATCTGCTTTTTCTAGTGTCCTATCAAATTTTTTAGAAAAAGTTACTTTGCTTATTGTAACTTCTTTTGCTACTTTTTTATTATATGAGTTTTTGTTATATCTTGGCTTATTTTATTGCATTGATATTTTTTGTAATTTCAATAGGTAAATAGAATTTATCTACTGCATAAAAATGGTATGTTTTATTATTTTTTAAAGAGATGCCACATTCTTTTCCTGTGGTACTTTGGTCGTAATAGCTATCATCTTTAGTTGCTGAAATCCATTTAGCATTTTCATATTTTAATAAAGAATATTTTTCATTATTTTTACATAAAATACCTTCATGGGCGTCTAACCAAGTGCTTACCTCTTCATCTTTTAAAATGCTATTGATTGCATTTTTAGGAGTGATAAAATTTTCAGAATGTTGTTTTTTTATCATAATACCTGTACTAATGTGTGTTACATTATTGTCATAAATCTTATCAGCTACTTGGGTAAAATGAACTGAAATATTATAGTCTCCATTCGGTGCTAAAAGACCTACTGAAAGTTTATTATTCCAAGTTGTTTCTCGTGTGATACTTTTTTTAGCTTCTAAAGTATCATAGTTAATAGCTGGCGACACTTCTTTTGGGTCATTTGGATTGGTTGGACTTCTTGTAGAAAAGAATGAATTTGAAACAAAATTATAAATAGCAGGGTCTCCAATATTACTCATTCTATAAACAACAGAATAATTATTTTCATTTGTTACTACTGATTTTATCTTAATTGGTTGATTCTCATTACTGCATCGAATAATCTCAATATCAAGTTTAATACCATTTTTTACAGTACTATTTTGAAGTGTTGATGAAGGTGATTGACATAAATTATTATCTGAATTACATCCATTTGTTAGGATTGTTAATATAATTATAAACAAGACTTTTGTTATATCTTTCATGTTCTTTCCTTTAGTTTTTAATTTTACTACTATTAGTTTACATTAAAAAAGTGTATAAAAAGTGTCTCTTTATTGTTCTCTGTTTTTTTGGCACCTTTTAAAAAAAAGGTGCGGAATTTGCATCGTTGACCTAGAACTTACCAAAATAAGTTCTATACCATTTTAACTTTCTCTTTGGTTAGCATGATAACATCTTAAACCTGTTGACATAACGGCGATGTTGAAAAATAAGTCCCGATAGGATAATTTATTTTTCTTCTCACTTCTTGTTATATCTGAACTTATTTTAGCACTAAAAGGTAAAGTGGGTTTTGAGAAAGTGTTTGACCCTCTAATAACATAGCTAGTGTTGACTCTTCTCGTAAAGTTTCTAAAACAACCTTGAATTTAAACTCTGAACTAAAATGTTTGCCTCTCTTTGCCATGTTAAATCTCCTATATCTTATTTTACTCTATAGGAATTTAATTTTTAAATTGCTGTCTGATTTACTGGGTTCATCATAGCCAATTGACTTATTAATTTTTGAGCTTTTATTCTTGTATTTTTATCAACCTTTGAAGAAGAAGAATTAACTATTAAGTTCAGTGCATCAACTGCAAAACCAGATTTAATAATACTTCTTGCGTGGCTTGCTCTTGACTCACATGAATGATCAGTATAATCAGTTTCTCTTTTTAGTGTTTCAATGATTTCTGATCGATCAATATTATTAGAGTTAAATTTATCAAAATATTTAACAAAACAAGATTGTCCAACAGATTGTAAATCTCTAACAAATTTTTTATTTTGAATTGAAAAGGTTGAGTTGTTTATATTTAAATTATTTTCTTGAAATAAATTAACAATAAATTCTGAAACAGGCTTCCAAAGTCGAACTTGTCTATTTTCTTCTTCAAAGATTTTTCCATGAGCTTTGTCAGCGAAACTTTTCATCTGATTGTAATGAGATATAAATTCTCGACTATCTAAACCTGAATTATTTTCAAGAAGTGAAAGTAAAATCGGATAACTATCATTTTCAGATAATTCCATATATGTAACTAAGATTTTATAATTTTTTTGATGTGGTCTTGTTAACCAAAGAGGCACTCTCTTTTTAACTTTTGCAATAGCATTTGATTGAACCTCTGCTTCATTAACTTCTTTTACAGCAGGAGTATATATAGTTTTTTGAAGCTCATGCAGTAGTAATTTTGCATTTCCAATTATTGATAATAATTGTTCTTCCAATGTATCATTATTTATTAATACACTTTCTTTGTAAGCAATCTTTGCATCCTCTAAAATTTCATTTGTAATATTTATCATCTCGTTTCCTTTTTTTAAGATAAAAAAGTCTACTACAAGCAAACTTAATCACTGCTTAATCACTAATAAGACTAATTAGTGATTAAGATACTTATTGATAATTAAACTTTTTGTTAATATTGTCGATACTTCGCTTTCGAAATAAATTCAATTAAGGACAAACTATGAAATCAATTATCTTTGCATTTGTAGGTTTATTTATTTTATCAGGTTGTTTAGCTCAAAAAAAATCTCAATATATAGTAAGTGTTAATTCTATTGCCAAATCTGATATAAGTCAAGTTGCAAAAGGAAAAAAATATTTTCTTGCACATGCTGAGAAAGATGATTTTATTCTGGGAAGTTCTATTATGGGTATTTATGATTTGCAATTTTATGAATACTCTAGGTATATAGACCGGATATTAAAAAAAGATGGATATATAAAAGTTAACACTGTTTTTAAAGCTGACTTTATAGTTTATTTAAAGTATGGCATAGGTAAACCAAAAACCAAAACTTATTTTACCAATACTCCAATTTATGGTAAAACTGGAGTTTCATCAGTTACAACTTCTGGAACATCAAATTCTTATATGGATATAAATAATAACAATCTTAATGTAAATACATTTTCAAATTCGACATCAACTATTAATTATGATTATGGGGTAGTAGGATATAGAACCCAAAAAAATCAATATACTAAATATAATAGACATATTATATTATGGGCAAAAAATAGAACTAGATTTTCTCCAGGAAAGTTGAGACGAGATAGTGTCATTTGGAGTATGCTTCTTACAAGTAGTGGATCAAGTGGGGATTTAAGACGTGTTTTTCCAATAATGATAGCAGCATCTAAAGACTATTTTCTTAAAAATTCTAGACAAAAAATAACAATGAGAATTTCTGAAGATGATGAATCAGTTCTAAAAGTTAAAGGTATTCCAATGAAGAAAAAATAATCTCACTCCACGACACTCTAAGGATAAAAATAGTTTAATAGCCTAATATACCACCCCAAATTGTCAAGACAATTTTTTTTAAAATCTAATTCTCTTTCCAACCTGTTACTTTATGACACATGTTCTTCTGATTCTTTGTAAAATTCATTATTAGATTTTAAACCTTCAAGATAAACATTCATAGGTTTTTTATAATCCAATGTTTGATGAAATCTTCTGTAATTGTAAAAATCTATATAATCATGCATATCTTCTTTTAACTCCTTAATTGATTTGTATTCGTTAAGATAAATCCTTTCACATTTTGCACTTCTCCAAAATCTTTCGATAACAATGTTATCAGTAACTCTACCTTTACCATCCATGGATATAGTGATACCATTTTGTTTTAGCATTTGTGTATGAGCTTCACTTGTATATTGTGATCCTTGATCTGTATTAAAGATATCAGGTTTAGGATATTTTGATAATGCAACATTAAGTACATCCATAACAAGTTCGGTGTCTATTGTATTAGATATCCTATATGATAGTACAGCTTTAGAGTACCAGTCGATTATGGCAGCCAGATAAACAAATCCACCTTCTACTTTAACATAAGTGATATCTGTACTCCAAACTTGATTAACTCTGTTGATTTCCATACCTCTTAACCTGAGTTCGACAGGATAAAGAGGATAAAAGAGAAGTCATCTTATAATTTCAAACCAAATAAAACTAAAAAGATGACCGAAAATGTTAACAAAAATATTCTGTGAGATAGATGATTTTATGCA